>JAAZLY010000017.1 GCA_012799115.1 Bacillota bacterium | reverse complement strand
TTCCTAGAACCGAAGGCATGGGACTACACTTGCATACAAGCATTAGATTCTAGATTCGATCAGAGACGAGGTCAACGCTTAAGCGTGGCCTCGTCTTTTTGCGTTATTGCACGATACTGGGTTCGTCCATATCAGTCACTTTTCCTCGAGTCACTGTGAACCAGGATTCTAGTCTCCAAAATCCTCCTGGAGCTGGTCTTGGAGACAGTAATGGAGAGGTTTTCAAAGTCAAACGTGTCTCCTTCTTCCGATACTCTTCCCAACTGCTCGATGGCCCAACCACCAACGGTGGACGCCTCCGTCTCCTCATCACGAACTCCCAGGGTCCGAAAGAACTTTTCGAGGCTCGTCGAAGCCATCACTCTGTATTCATTCTCCCCTGTCTTTCGAATATCGTCCACTACCCTGTCGTGTTCATCCCATATCTCGCCAACTAGTTCCTCTAGAATATCTTCCATGGTGACAATACCGACAGTGCCACCAAACTCATCCACCACGACTGCAATATGTGACTTGTTCTGTTGCAACTGAACCAGCAGAGTATCGAGTTTCGTAGATGCTGGCACAAAAGCCGCTGGTTGGGTGATTGAAGGAATGGGTTTCCCACTTTGGACGACTTCGTTGTGAAAATCCTTGTGATTGATGATCCCCACAATTCCGTCAACAGAACCTCTGTAGACTGGGAGTCGCGAGTAGCCTGACCTGCGAAACACCTCCAGAATCTCTTCTGTGGTAGCTTCATCCGAAACAGCGACAACATCAACTCGAGGGGTCAGAATATCCCCTGCCTCAAGATCATCAAACTCAAAGACAGATCGAATGAGGTCCCCCTCTTGTTCCTTAATGCCCCCCACGCTCTGGGCCTCTTGGACAATCGTTAAGAGCTCCTCTTCTGTAATTCTCTCATTCCTGGAGACGCTTAGTCTTCGAGCCAGAAGACCCTTTATCCAGGCATAAAATCCATTGAGGGGAGCTAAAATGACAATCAGTATCCGCACGATTGGAGCAGCCAACATAGCAAACTGATCTGCCCCTTGCTTAGCAAATGTCTTTGGGAAAATCTCACTAAAGGTCAGAACCAACAAGGTCACTACAATAGTGGAAACGGTTACTCCAAACTCTCCCAAGCTACGCGTAAAAATCACTGTACCTATGGAGGCTGTTGTAATGTTGACGACATTGTTGCCAATGAGTAAAGTGGTCAAGACCCGGTCATAATCTTCGGCTAACTCCAAGACCAACGCGGCTTTTCTATTTCCATGAGCTCTCTCGTTTTTCAGCCTGAACGTATTAAATGATGTGAAGGCTGTTTCCGTAGCCGAAAAGAAAGCAGAGATCATAAGAAGAACACCCAAAGATACAATCAATGTTACACTACTACCAGCCATTTCCCGAGAACCCCCGCTAAGTAGTCTTCCCCATCAAGTGTTTTCAATGCTCTTCGAGCTCATCTGCTCGTTTTCGCCACTCGTACCCTCCACATCATATGGTGTACTCGGGGGCGATGGATGATTCTTCTAATACCGACCCTCTGTATGCAGGAGAATTGCTCAAGCTACCGAATTTACCACATCATGGAAGCTCGATACTTCACTCCATGAGGAGTTGATGAGGGCGCAGAACATGCACGACGAAAAAACTGAGAGGCGAGATACTATGAAAAGGGTTCTGCCATGGATTGTCATTCTTATCGTGTTTATGTTCAGCATCTGTATATCTGCAAGCCCGATCCTACCGGACGGCCTTTTGAAACTCCCCGAGGACGCAGAAGTCATTGATGTTAGAGAAAATCCGTCGAATCGGGGTTTAGAGATCTCGATAGTCACCGACTTCGCTCTAGACAAGTTACATGATCTCTATGTTGAAGAACTCAAGGAAGCTGAAGAACTGAGCATTACCCCGTTACCTGGGGGTTATATGATCTCGGCCACGCTTGATGGTGTCCATCACACACTTATGCTTAGTGAAACTGCGATGGATGCCAATCCCGTCTATGCAGGAAAGACATCCGTTTATGCAGTTCTGACAGGTTTAGATATCAGCATGGATCAGGAAAATGAGGAAGCAAAAGAAGAGGGCCTCCCTTGGCCTCATGGCGAGCTACCTGGGTTACCCGAACTGAAAGGTACCATTCACAAGGTCCTCAAGGAGGGTGGAAGCGTCTATCTGGAGATCACGGTTGCAAACAGTGACATCATCCGTGCTTATATTGAAGACGTGAGAGAAGCTGGTTTCTACTTTGATACAGAACCAGAGTTCATAGATGGGCATGTCGAGTTCTTCGCCTTTCGAGGAGATAATATCCTAGGGTTCGGTTATGGCGAAGATGACCACTTCGTAGCAATGGAGTTTGTGCAGTAAGGAGTCCCTTACTGCTCGATTACAAGAGACGAGCGGGGACTTAGTGTGATGGCGCTGGTCCCCCATTCCACCTCACCATCACTATGAAGTACGTTCCAGCTCTGGGGGTCTTCGAGACTCAGCTCCACTTCCTGCCAGGCAGGGTTTAGGTTGTGCAGTACCAGCACACGTTGATCCTTCCACTCCCGATAGAACCCTACTACCTGCTTGTTACCAGTGTCAATCGGAACAATGCTTCCCACTTTCAGAGGTAGATTACCTTCACGTAGATGAATCAAGTTTCTGTAATGATTCCAGATAGAGTCGGCATCTTGCTGTTGTTCTTCCAGGGAGGGTTGCCAACTCCCTGTGTTGAACGTTGAAGCACGCCAAGTACTCTGCCCCGGGCCTGTTAACTCGTACCACTTAAAGGGCTCGCGCTTGTTTTCATCCGGACCGCTTCCCTTCATACCAATCTCTTCTCCATAGTAGACAAAGGGATTACCAGGTAGGGTCAGATATACCGAAGCGGCCATCTTCGCCTGGTGGACATCATCAAGGACGGACATCAGGCGATCTTGATCGTGATTTGTCAAGAATGGAGCGTCGATAACCCACTCAGAATATTCCTTGTAACGGTTCGTGAAACGCTCTGCCACACGAGCCAAACCAAAGTCGGAACCGCCTCGCGCACTGAGGATGATTAAGTTGGCGAGATCAAAATTGAAGCAAGAATCAAAAGCAGCGTAATACGGTGCCACAACTGTCCATTTGTCCCAAACCTCTGCTACTAGGTACACATCTGGCTTGATCCCTACCAGATGTTCCCGCAACTCAACCCACCATTCCACCGAGCGATCCGTGTCTGCATGGGCATAGATATGCATCGCGGCGTCTAGGCGAAAACCGTCAACTCCTCGTTCCAGCCAAAATTCAGCAATCGCCTTGGCCTCTTCACGTACACGAGGATTATCATAGTTCAGATCTGGCATTCCCTCCCAGAAGAGTCCAAAGTAATGACCGTCTGCATGGGGATGCCAAACCCGCTGCGCCCACGGTCCTGGCATTTCTAGATTCGTGTCAGGATCAGCCCAAATATAGTAGTCCCGGTAGACACTTTCTGAGTCAAGGCCCGCGGCAATAAACCAAGGATGCAAGTTGCTTGTATGATGCAAGACCAAATCCATGATCACTCGAATATCTCGTTGATGGGCTTTTTCGACCAATTCTTCAAAGTCCTCGAGGCTGCCAATTTCCTCGTCAATGGCATAAAAATCTGTCACATCGTACTTGTGATAGCTTGGCGAGGGATGAATCGGAGTGAGCCAGATACCACTAACGCCTAACTCCTCTAAGTAATCCAAGCGATCAATGATGCCTCTCAAATCTCCTAGGCCATCACCATTGCCATCGGCAAAAGCGCGCACAAAGATCTGATAGTAGACGCCGTGTTTTGAGAGAAAAGTCTCCTCTTCGGTCAGACTCTTTCCGCGCAGCTCTTGCATGGGAATGACCAGTAGGACCAACGCTATCAGAAGAACTACTGCCTTTCTTACTACTTCGCGCATGAAGTTCTCTCCCCTTAACTCTTTGATAAAATCTTGCGGTGAAAACTCTGAAAATTGTCTATCTTTTTTCTTGGTTGCGCTTGATTCTTCCCGAATAAGTGATATAGTATAGACGATATCTCCGAATTGCATTTTTCGTTTGTATAGCGGGGGAACCATTTTTGGGGTGAATCTTGCTCTCGACATCCTGAGGCAAGAAGGGCAACTTGGGTGCCCTAATCCGTCAGCTAACCTCGTAGGAGTACACCAGGCGCGTTGCCGTTTTGGCACAAAGCCAAAACGCCTTAGCGCTTTTTTGTTACCCAAAATAATCTAAAGGAGATGTTGTCATGAAAATTTGTCCTGACTGCCATGCCGCTAATCGTTCACATCTGTCATATTGTCAGAAGTGCTCTGGTGCTCTAACGAATCGCATCAAGAATGCGTATCCAAACGTTGAAGCCAAGAAAAAGGTAAGCCGCAGACCGATCAATTTTGCCTCGATGTTCTAACATAAATCTTCGTCACCTAGACAGGGATTCCTGTACTCCCGTGATCCAATTTGCAGAAGACCCGGTTTCTTAGAAACCGGGTCTTCGCTTCTTTAGGCACTTTCTCGAGCTAGCGCACCATTTGGCCTGGGTAGATCCTCTTTCTCCAGTCGATTCATGTAACAGAAGTGGTCCAAGAACTCCGTTACGAGGTCTTGGTCTGCCGACTCTTCCTTTAGAGCTACAATGTCCTGCAAGATTTGAGCCATCCACACATTATCGAAATAGCGATGTCTGCCGCTGTTCCACGTCATGTTGTCTGGGTAACGCTCGTTGACATAGTACTTCCAAAAGAGTAGTTTCTCGGATTCTTCTGGGCTCAAGCGCAACCTATATCTGGAATGCGCTGGAATATCTCCATCCTCGCAAAGCTTTCCTATGAAGTTCTCACCCACCATAAATAGACCAACAATCCGTCTATCTCTTTCGGGTTCGTTAGCTTCCCGAGCTGTGATCAAACAGCAACTATTTTGGTGCAGACGCACCAAGCGATTAGGACTACCCTTATGGGCTCCACTCTTCCTTAGGCCCGTAAAAACCGTCCACTCTGAAAAGACGTTCTCCTGCTCTGTTTGATCGCACCAGAAGGCCACTTGCGAAACAGGAGAAAGCTTGTGGTTCTTCAAGAGTTCTTGGCGTTCTTGATCCTGGCGACGTCTCTCCTCTTCGGCAGCTCGCTCTGCTTCGAGTCTGGCCTCCTCCGCTTGTCTCTCTAGTTCTATCTTCTGCTTTACGCTATCAATCCGCTTCGCAAGTTTGGGATCGACCAGAGTGAGGTAGGTTCCAAAAACGTCTGGGAACACGAACTTTTTCAGCCCGAGCTCGAAGCGCACCTCGATGTAAGAATCGTCACATGCGACAACGCTCCCTGTGCCAAAGCTCTTATGTGTTACCTGTTCATTCAGCAAATCCATTGTGAGCCTCCGTATCTATTCTTGGCGTTAACACACGTCTTGCCTACGTCTAGAATATCACAAAAGGCGAAGATTTGCAAATAAGGTATTGACAGTGGTATTTGAACAGTGTAGAATAATTATTTATCCTTCTACAATAATATAGAGACTGCCCGACAGAAGCGCATCAGACCAGCCTGGTAACGAGCCACCTAGAGCTCCACTCCGCAATGTGGGCAGAACCGATGACTTGGTTCTACGGGCTCTCGACACCTAGAACAGAGTGATGGAACGTCGTGTGACTGATCGCATGTTATATGCTCTCTAGTAATTTCCACCTGCTCACCAGCTTCAATTCTTGAACCAATGCTCTCATCAAGGGAACAGACTCTTTGACAACACCGCGTTTGTACGTAGTACCGTTTATTCCACTTCCATAAGGGCAGAAAAAAGAAGTGAAAATAAGTGTACGCCTTTTTGATGTCGTAGCGATCGAAGGCACCACAGATAGGACAGGGTGTGCCTACTTCCGTTTTCAAGGATTCTACCTTGCTTTGTACCCCAAAAATTCCTACGAAAAACATGCGGCCGACTCCCTCTCTGAGCGTTTTTGGGAACCAAGATCTCTGTCAACGCAATCCGAAAAAAGAGAGACTGAACGTAGTGAGTATTTCTCCCACTTCGAACAGTCTCTGGCAGGGATTGATCTTGGTACCAAAGCACTGCTTTGCATGAACTGAATCGTGCATGACAAACCACCTACATGGGGTGGCGCCACCGTACCGGTCAATCCCTTAGTCGTAGCTTGCCCGAATTGGCAAACTTTATCCTTACCAATTTATACCACGATTTTCGTCGCTAGCTTACATCTTCTTCATGTAGCAAATCTTGCTTTACACGAATGGTTGTCTCCAAAACCCGCCTCGCATTCGTCTTCGAAATAGTCACCGAGAGGTTCTCAAAGTCGAACTGATCCCCTTCTCGGGGAACACGTCCCAACTCCTCGATAGCCCATCCGCCAACAGTTGTAGCATCAGTTTCATCGTCTTCAATATCTAGAAGGCGAAAGACCTTCTCGAGATTAGCACTGGCCATAACCTTGTACTCATTCTCTCCCAACTCTTCGATTTCCTCAACGACTTCATCGTGTTCATCCCAAATCTCGCCCACCAACTCTTCGATGATGTCCTCCATGGTGACAATACCAAGTGTACCGCCATACTCATCAGTGACAATCGCAATATGGGACTTCGCTTGTTGCAAGTGGCTCATCAAAGTAGAAAGTTTCATTGAAGTAGTGACAAAGATGGCCGGTTTCATTATCGATGCAATCGAATCTGCGTGCTCGGCAAGTTCATTGTGGAAGTCTTTTTGGTTAATAATCCCCACTACCTCGTCAATGGAGCCTTGATAGACGGGAAGCCTTGAGTAGCCTGATTCACGAAACACCTTAAGGACGTCATCAATCGCTGCATCTTCAGGCACTGCCACCACGTCAACTCTCGGGGTAACAATATCCCCTACTTCCAAGTCATCAAACTCAATCACGCTTCGAATGAGCTCCCCTTCTTGCTCGTTGATTCCCCCTTCAATCTGGGCCTCCTCAACGATTGTCAACAGTTCTTCTTCTGTAATTCCCTGTTCTTCCTGCACATTCAGCCTCTTGGACAGCTGACCTTTGCCCCAGGCGAAGACCAGGTTCAGGGGAGCGAAGACAGTCATCAAGAATTGCACAACAGGGGCGACCATCATAACAAATCTATCGGACGCTTCCTTGGCAAAAGTCTTAGGGAAGATCTCTCCAAATATTAATACCAAGAGTGTGACAACCACAGTGGATATGGTTACCCCAATCTCCCCAAAACTACGCGTAAAAATCACCGTTCCAATTGAGGCTGCTGTAATATTGACAATGTTGTTGCCAATCAGTAGCGTGGTTAAGACTCGATCATAGTCTTCCGCAAGCTTGAGAACCAGACCGGCCCTCTTATTTCCATTGGAGCTAGCATTCTTGAGCCTAACTGAATTGAACGATGTGAACGCAGTTTCTGTAGCCGAGAAAAAGGCAGACATCATGAGCATGACACCAAGTGATGCGATCAGCGTTATCGTACTGCCATCCATTTACCATAATCCCTCCATTTAGTTTAGCCGTCTAATGCAAGTTCGCATCAGCAGAGCTGGTAAACGGAAGGAACTGTAGCGGATGCATCAGCGACGAAGCGCAAGAATCGAATCCGAATCT
This sequence comes from Bacillota bacterium, assembly GCA_012799115.1. Lineage (GTDB taxonomy): Bacteria > Bacillota > Limnochordia > Darwinibacteriales > Darwinibacteriaceae > UBA5420. The sequence continues at coordinate 17,122 of JAAZLY010000017.1, read as the reverse complement.
GCCTATACATAGTCGACACCGTAATCCCTACGAGCACCTGAGTGCTCAAATAGCAACTTCGAGCCGGCGGTTCGTCCATATTCATCTCCTCTTCTACTAAGTTGTAGTATAGTATAACACAAAATATGGCTTTTTTCCAGGTGTTCAAAGGTTTGACTGGCTTCGGGCCCACAAGAGTGCTTGGCTTTCAACTCGCTTGATGTAGTCATTTTTGCCGTCCATATACGCCTCGATATCCTCTGGATACCTCTTGGCCAAAGCTTCTTTGAGATCCCCATAACGCGTGGCCTCATCTAGGTGAGCCCGCAGGTAATCCCGAAAAGCCAAGTGCCTCTCGATATGTTCACTACCCACTTCAAAAACGTGGACATGATGGGTTCTGTTTTCTCCACCCTTACGAAAATAGCGACGATTAGGTATGCCGTACTCCCCCATGGCTTCATAGCCCAACTCCTGCATTTTCTCCCCTAACGTATCAATAACCTGGATATCCTTGACAATTGGCATGATATCGATGATTGGTTTCGCTTTAAGTCCAGGAACAGACGTACTGCCAATGTGGTGAATGTCCAGGAGATTTTCTCCGAAGACTTCACTAAGATCAAGAGCTTCAGCGCGAAACATAGCGGTCCACAGTGGATTATACGTTGTTACGATAACGTTCATGAATTCCCTCCTGTTCTATACAGCTTTTCCTAGAATTCTCTTTGGGTATTTCCCTGGTGTGCCCCTCATATCTATTACGGGGAGGAGAGCACCATGATTGTAATCGTCTTAGGAAAAGCAGACTTCTCTCGCATCTTCGTGATCGTTCTTGTGCTGCTGTTGTTAGCAGGCGGCCTATTTTTAATCTCATGGCTAAAGGAGCCTTATCCAGCACCTACAATTGGCTTGGATGGACTGTCTGGCGATCTTGTAACCAAGCTCTTTTCACCAGAGGAAATAGGAAGTATCCGCCTTCTTACAGCGCCACAACTGCTGCACGAAGTAGCACAGGGAACCCTTGACTATATTGTCGAGCTCGACCAGCCAACTCCCAATCTCACAAGCTTGTTCATTGGAACATTGGAACCAGTCATCATAGTCCCCTTCTTCGATTCGGCGCAGGAGCTGGAGGCCACAAGGCTAACGTCCCTCCTCGAGGAGCCTAGTACAGTCTTCGTTTCCACTACCCTAGCTATTCCCGGTTTCCCATGGTCTGGTTTGCCCGTAAACTACGCATCGTCAGAAGAAGTCATTAACCAGGTGAGACGAGGAAGGGCGAGCATCGGCATCATCCCTCTGCAAGACCGGATACCTGCTGTCCGGGTTTTGCCCCTCAAGGGAGCTCCTTCCCTCACTCGATCGCTTTACTTAAGTCGGGGAAATAAGAACCTAATCCAAAGACTAAAGGACAAGTACACTGGATACCAAGACCTACAAAGTATCTATCAAAGCCTACAGGAACAGTCTGTAACATTTGCAGCGGTTGGAGATATCATGTTGGATCGGGATGTAAGAAAGGTCGGCCTTCAGAGAGGTTGGGAATATATCTTTGCCGAAGTTGCACCCCATCTTAACCAGATTGACCTTACCTTTGCTAACCTAGAGTCACCCATAGGCGACAAAGGACACTTTATTAATATGTTCCAGGCTCCCCCCGAGGCCATGGCAGGCCTCGTTTATGCGGGTCTTGATGTGGTCTCGCTAGCGAATAACCACACACTGGACTATCATCATGCGGGAATGTTTGAGACGATGCGGCTCCTTGATAAACACCAGATTGCCTGGGTTGGAGCAGGGGAGAACCTTGATGGGGCCCGGGTTCCCCTCATCAAAGAGGTGAACGGAGTCAAAATCGGGTTCCTGGCCTATACGGAGATGTGGTTTGTTCACGCACGAGAACCAATAAGCTGGCGAGCTACGGACGATGAGCCAGGTGTAGTCCCAGCAGAACTTAGCATCATTAGCCAGGACATTAAGAGGCTCCAAGAAAGCGTCGACTGCGTCATCGTCAGTATTCATTGGGGTAAGGAGTATGACTCCAAGGCAAATGAGGAACAAGAAAGGCTAGCCAGAGCCATGATCGACTCCGGTGCAGACATCGTCCTAGGCCATCATCCCCACGTCCTGCAAGGCATCGAGTTCTACAAAAGAGGGGTTATCGCCTATAGCCTGGGAAATTTCGTTTTCGATCTTAACATCCCAAAAACCTGGGAGACGATGATTCTAGAGTTCACCCTGTCACCATCTGGTCCCCTGGATATGAACATTGTACCTGCATATATCTTCGGAGTCCAACCCAGAATTCTAGAAGGGTCCCATAGAGACTCACTTTATCGGCAGATTCGAAACCTCTCCCGTGATACGAATTAGGACAGATCATCCATCTGCTTCTTTATGTCTGGGGAAATCACTTCTTCTAAATTGGTCCTGCGGACTGGCTGCCTACCTTCATACGATTGCCTAGCCCTTTCATGGGCAATTTCGATTTCTTCCTTTAGTTCACGGGCTGATAGCAGGAGACTACCGGCCCCCCGAATAATCACCTGTTGCAGAGCGTCGGAAGTCGCGACGACAATGTCGTACTTCTGCTTGTGGTCGTAAGCGAACTTTTCAATGTATTCATCCGCTGTTTGTGCCTCTTTGGTAAAGACGACATAGATGTTATGATAGCGTTCTTTCTCTTCCCGCCGGCCCGCGACGGCATATGCATCAAACACAACGATAATCTGGCAATTCTTGATTCCTTGATAACTACTCAGCGCATCTAGAAGTCTTACTCTAGCTGTATCTAGATCGCTTTCTGCCAACTCCTTGAGCTCGGGCCAAGCATGAATGACATTATAACCATCAACCAAGAGATAGGTCTCTCTGTACTCCACGGGAGCTGCGGACCTTGGCGCTTTGTACTCCTGATCCAACGTGGGTTTTCGCCTATTCCAGCCTAGTCTCTTCCCTTGGTTGGCCGTTGTGTTTAGAAAGCGGTAATCGTCCTCAGCGAAGTCCTGTTCCTCTCTAATTCCAGGAACCCAACTGATCAAGTCATCCTCTGACTTCTCCTCTTTAAGATATCCCTCAACATGCATATATTCCTTAACCTCATGCCAGGGAACAAGAAATCCAGTCCCCCGAGTACAAAAGACCGAACCTGTAGGGTTCTCTACATCCCGCTCAGAATCATAGCCGATAGCAGTAATGACCTCTTCTTCGTTATGGCACCGCTGATATCCATCAAAGCGAAGGGAGAGTCTTCCCAAGCCCTTCGTAAAGCTCGCTACTTCCTTATGGTAGTTTCGCATGGTCACGACAGGGGCACTTCCGATCAAGACCGTCGTATCGCCCTTTGTCTCGGCAATTTCCCAGCTTCCATACATTCTTTCAATGTCGGTGATGGCCCTTCCCACCGCTTTTTCGGGTACCTCAAGGGTAAAATGATACCATGGCTCCAGAAGAATGGATTCCGCTTCTTTCAGCCCTTGGCGTACCGCTCGATGGGTGGCCTCTCTAAAGTCGCCGCCCTGGGTATGGGTATTATGGGCCCGACCAGAGACAACTGTGACTAAGATGTCCGTGATGTCCGAACCGGTCAATACTCCCTTGTGGGCCTTTTCCTTCAGGTGAGACATGATCAAGCGTTGCCAGCTTCCGGCCAAGACATCTTCACTGCAATCCAGTGCAAACTGCAAACCGCTACCTCGCTCGAGGGGATCCAGAAGTAGGTGTACCTCTGCATAATGCCTGAGAGGTTCAAAGTGACCAACCCCCTCCACACGATTGGCAATCGTCTCTTTATAGAGAATCCGCCCCTCATCAAAGGAAACGTCAGCGTCAAATCTCTCTAGAATCAAGCTCTTTAGAATCTCCACTTGCACATCACCCATCATCTGGGCCTGGATCTCTTGAAGCTCCTCATTCCAAATGATCCTCAGTTCCGGTTCTTCCTCTTCAAGTTGCCGAAGCTGCGGCAAGATCACCCGAGGATCGATACCTACTGGTAGCGAGATCCTGTAAGAAAGGACTGGTTCTAGGATCGGCGGCCGAGAAGCACGCTCGAAGCCCAGCCCTTCACCGGCCCTCGCCTTGCTCAGACCTGTGACTGCGCAGACCCACCCTGGCTTGACCTCATCCACCGCATCGTATTTCTCCCCTGAATAGATTCTTATCTGGTTTACTTTTTCTTCCCAATCTCCATTCGTCACCAAGTCCCTAACCCGGAGACTACCACCGGTGACTTTTAGGTGAACCAGGCGATTTCCTTGCTCATCTCTGGAAATCTTGAAGATTCTTGCTCCGAAATCTCCCCCATACACCGGCATCTCTGTCAAACCTGCCAGAGCATGCATCAATGGCTCGACGCCCTCAAGCTTAATGGCTGAACCGAAGAAACAGGGGAACACATTGCGCTTCAAGACTGCCTGCGCAATCTGCCTATCATCAATCGTGCCCTGCGCCAAATAAGCGTCCATTAACGATTCATCGCACATGGAGAGTTCTTCCAGAAAATCCTCTGTCTCACAGCCAAATTCGACGATTCCATCGTCTAGCTGAAGTCTTAACTCATTCAACAGCTCGTCTTTGTCGGTCCCAGGCTGATCCATCTTATTCACAAACAAGAAGACGGGGATCTGGTACATCCTAAGGAGGTGCCACAGTGTAGCAGTATGACCTTGTACTCCATCTGCACCGCTAATCACCAAGATGGCGTAGTCGAGTACCCGGAGTGTCCGCTCCATTTCAGCTGAGAAATCGACGTGACCAGGGGTATCCAGAAGGGTGAACGAAGTGTCATCCACCTCAAAGAGAGCTTGTTTAGAGAAGATGGTGATACCTCTATCCCGTTCCAGAGCATGGGTGTCAAGAAAGGCATCCTTGTTATCCACTCTGCCAAGTCGCTGGGTCTTGCCACTTAAGAAAAGCATGCTCTCTGACAAGGTGGTTTTTCCTGCATCAACATGGGCCAGTATACCAATGACCAGCTTTTTCATTCTTTGTCATCCTTCATTCCGTTTACTTCCGCATTCTATACTATCGTATCAGCAAGCTAGAGCCAAGTAAATGAATAGCATAAGAAGCCCTCCTAGAGGGCTTCTTAAAATGTTTCCTGGACTCTCTTTTACTTTTGTCCACGTAGCGCTGGATCACCAATATCCCGTAGTCCATCTCCTAGGAGATTGAAACCAAGAACGGTGAAGACAATAGCCAGTCCTGGATAAAGCGTAAGGTGTGGCGCGGTACGAATCGCTTCTCTACCCAGTGCCAACATGCGTCCCCAGCTAATGACAGGCGGCTGTGCTCCTAAACCAAGGAAGCTCAGCGTCGCCTCTGTGGTAATCGCCGTTCCCATGTTCAGAGAAGCGACAACCAAAATCGGTGCAAAACTGTTGATCAGAATATGGCGGAACAGGATTCGACGATTGGTTAGTCCCAAAGCCGTGCCAGCCATCACAAACTCTTCTTCCTTAAGTCCCAAGACCATACTACGTGTTACCCTGGTCATAGCGGGAATCCGAACAATAGCCACGGCAAACATGGCATTAATTACGCCTGGTCCCATGGTGGCGACAATTGCTATCGCCAGTAGAATAGAGGGAAATGCAAGAATCAAGTCCATGATCCGCATGATGATCGTGTCAACCACTCCGCCGACATAACCTGCTACAGCTCCTAATACAACGCCAAAGAGCAAAGACACTCCAGTCGCGGTAACAGCGATAAGCAGCGATACTCGAGAACCAACGAGAATCCGGCTGAGAACATCTCGACCCATGTCATCCGTTCCAAGGACAAAAGTGCCCCCTAGACCTTCTGGAGCTCGATAACTGTTCCAAATATCCATCCTATAGGGATCATGTGGAGCTATCATATCAGCAAAGATGGCCACCAAGACTAGGATACCAATCAATATAACACCAGTCATCGCACTTTTGCTTCGCAATAAATACTTCATCGTCTAGGCCTCCTCACTCGTATCGAATCCTAGGATTCACCAGCGCGTAACACACATCCACCAAAAGGTTGACTACGGTGAAGATGAGTGCCATCATTAAGACCCCACCTTGAACAAGGGGAAAGTCACGCTGGGTAATGGCATTAATTACGAGTCTGCCTACACCTGGCCACGCAAAGACCGTCTCGGTTACTACCGCTCCTCCCAGCATCGCACCGAATTGGATCCCCACCATGGTGATCACTGGCATCAACGCGTTACGCAGGGCATGTTTAACCACTACAACACCCTTCTTCAAACCTTTGGCCTGCGCCGTACGAATATAGTCCTTACTTAATACTTCCAGCATGCTTGAGCGAGTCAGTCTAGCAATAATGGCCATCATACTTGTGCCTAAGGCCAAAGCTGGAAGCAACAAGAATCGAAAAGCATTAATCAGATCATCGGCCCGAAACTTCGTGAACAAGGTTACTAGTCCCGTCATGATAGAGACATCCCTACCAAACATAGGCAACCAATTCACGTGCAAAGCTACATATGATAAAAGAACAAGGCCTAACCAAAAACCGGGCATAGACACCCCTAATAAAGAGACAATCATCGTAAGATAATCCCATATGCTACCTCGTCGGGTAGAGGCAAAAAGGCCCAAGGGAATCCCTAATAAGACAGCTATGAAGACAGAAACCACTGCCAATTCCACCGTGGCACCCAATCTCTCAAAGATTAACGTACTGACAGGTATCGTCTGCCTAATTGACACTCCTAGATCTCCCCGAATTGCCCTGCTAAACCAACGAAAATACTGTACGGGAAGTGGTTGGTCAAAACCATAGACGGCATGAAGACGCTCCACATCCTCCTGCGTTGCTTCTTCTCCCAACAGCATACGAACAGGGTCACCAGGAGCTAGGTGGCCTAGAAGAAAAACTATGATTGAGACACCTATCAGCAGGGGTATCATTTGGATGAGGCGTCGGACAATGTAGCGAAACATCTAGATTACCCACTCCTTTATTAAACCGAGGATACCAGGCGTATGAATACACCTGGCATCCTACGGAAATTACATCCTACTCTTTTGCTCCAATACGGCTACTACTTATTTTTCGTCATGAGGTGGGCATCTTGCCAGGCTGCTGCACCGTATGGGTGAACTTCCCAGTTACCAATGTATGGATGGTGGAGTCCGACTTCCTCGGTGTAGTTAATGAAGCCATAAGGTACCTCACGTACTACGATCTCTTGGGCCTCGCGGTAGATGTCAATCGACTCTTGCGACTCTTGAGGAACGGTGCGGCCAAGGTCGAGTAGATAGTCTACACGCTCATTCGAATACTTACCGTAGTTGTTCGATCCATTGGTGTGGAACTGACGAATCATAGCACGATCAGGATCGAGCTGACCAGACCAGCCAAGGATGAAGATGTCAAAGTCATCGGTTTCTTGTACTCTGGCGAGGTATGCACCCCACTCTTCGATAATGACTTCAACATTGATACCAGCTTGCATGCACTCATATTGCAGGATTTCAGCGATACGCATGCGATCAGGGTTCTCATTTGTGAAGAGTCTGAGATTGATCTGACCAGGTTCATAGCCAGCTTCTCTCAACAATTCCTTAGCCTTCTCTGGGTTGTAGTCATAGCGAACGACGTCGTTGTTAAACCAAGGTAGGGACATGGATACAGGTCCGATACCAGGTGTTCCAATGCCATTGAGTACGTTCCGCACGATACCTTCACGGTGGATTAGGTAGCTCACTGCTTGACGTACACGCACATCAGCCAAGGGACCAACTTTGGTATTGAAACCTAGGTAGGTGTAGCCTGTACCAGGTGTTCTTTGTACAACATACTTCGGATCAGCTTCAAGACGGCCGATTTCTTGTGCAACCATGCCACCTTGATAAATGTCAATTTCGCCGGCTTCAAAAGCTAAGAGGCGGGTAGAGTTTTCTGGAATTGCCCGGAAGATCACGTTCGGAATGTTGGGTCTTCCACCCCAGTATTCTTCATTCTCTACCAAAACCAGACGATCATCACGGGTCCAAGAGACGAACTTGTAAGGACCTGTACCAATTGGGCTTTGACGGAAATCTACGCGATCACCATCATGTTTCGGCGTAATTGGCATACGAGCAATGTTGTTCATAAGAAACGCGTTGGGCTGCTTGAGACGGAAGATAATCTCGTGGTCGTTGACGATTTCGATCTCATCGATATCGGCATAGAGGCCCATATTAAGTGCCCCGTTCTCGGGGTTCAACACCCACTCATAGGTATACTTCACGTCTTCAGCGGTAAATGGAACTCCATCGTGCCACTTAACACCTTCGCGAAGTTTGAACCATAGAGTCATGGTATCGTCGCTTACACTCCATTCGGTTGCAAGTGCAGGCTCAAGTTCCATGTTCGTTGCGAACTGTACCAATGCTTGGTTGATCAAGTTGATACGCTCAAAGGATGGAACGTCGGTCTCTAGTCTTGGATCCAAACCTACTGCTTCTGCTCCAGAACCGATCACAAGGGTATTGTTGTCGGCCCCTGCGACCGCGCTGAACGCCAATACAACGAGTAGAGCTAAAGTAACGAACAGACTGCTTTTCCTAACCATTTCAACACTCCTTTTGATATTTTCGTGCTCATCTGTTATTGTAAATTCCACGCGTAAGTGATTTCTCCTCCCCACTTCTGCTAAAAATACGAGTTTCGTAGACGTGATATCCCCATTTAGACAATTACCTCCCGCCCAGAGGGCGTTTCTACTGTTTTTTTCTTGGGCTTTTCCCCCTCTTCTTCAGGGAAACGACCAATTTTACAATAACATAAAGAAGCCTGGTTCTATGAGAAGAACGCCCTGTGCAAAGCAAAATACCGGTCAGAATTACTTCTTACCGGTACGATTTGGTGTATCGATGTTACTGTCTAGGAGCCTAACAGCCATGTGGGTCTTGGCAATCCACTCCAGCACCTGGGTAACGCGCAAGCGCTGTTCTGGGTCTTCGAGCGAGGCCAAATACTGAGAAAAGCCTGCTTATATTTCTCCTCCTTCAACCTCGTTGCTAGTATGACTCCATGATCACCGGATCATAGTGGATGATAAGGTGTATCCGGTCCTTTTCCAGAAAGTCTCGTTCAATGCCATCGATGATCTCATGGGTGACCAAGGGATCCCAGTCTGAAGGCATCTCTACATGCGCACTCACATAACGGCGATCAGGGCCGTAGTCGTGGATAATGAGATCATGAATGCCGAGTACCCCCTCATACTGGGCAATCTTCGTAGAAATATAGTCCACCAACTCTTCAGAGGGAGCCTCACCAACCAAGGGGCTGATGGTCTCTCTAACAAGACCTATCCCGTTATAGACAATGAAAATCGCCACACCAAGGGCAGCCCAACCATCGAGTTGTACTCCTGTATAGCCTGAAAAGATTGTACTTAGCAATACTGCACCGGTGGCCAAGGCGTCATTTCTACTATCAACCGCGACCGCCTTGAGAGGCGACGAGTCAATATGTGAGCCCAATCGACCAAAGAAAAGTGCCATCCAGGATTTGACCAACAGAGATACGATCAGTATGGCAAAGAGCGGCTTAGTGTAACTAACGGAAGTCGGCTTGAGTATTTCGCCAATCCCGCCTCGCGCCAGCTCGATACCGACGACTAGCACTAACACAGCTACCGCTAGTCCCGCAATATACTCATAACGCCCATGTCCATGGGGATGTTCCTTATCTGCCTTCTTAGCAGCCATTTTAAAACCAATTAGGACAATAATGGAACCTGCAGCATCCATGAGATTGTTGAGGCCATCAGCCACCACAGAAATGCTTCCTGTGAGGAGGCCGATCGCAACCTTACTAGTCACTAAGAACAGATTGATGAAAATCCCTGACCAGCTTGCGAAAGTCCCTATCGACTTGCGCACGTTCGGATCGGTGGAATCTCTGTATCCCTTCACAAAATACCTGAGTAACCGCTCCATCATACCTTTCACTCATTTCCAATGAAATCACTGTCTTTCCACAGTGGTAAGGGACGGTTCCTGAAGGCTGCAATTCGTTGGTTCGCAACATCGACATAGCCCTCGTCTAACTCGACCCCGATAAACCTCCGCTCGGTCTTTAACGCTGCGATACAGGTCGTTCCACTACCGCAGAAGGGGTCTATGACGATGTCTTCTTTGTATGAGTAGAGCTGAATCAACCGGTAGGGGAGTTCCACAGGAAATGGCGCCGGATGCCGAACTTTCTTCGCCGATTCTGCTCCGAAGCTCCAAATACTCTTTGTGTACTCCAGGAACTCGTCACGGCTGATGGTGTTCGTCTGACTCATCTGACCCGTGGACTTTCTACCAAAGGATCCTTTTGAATAGACCATGATATATTCATGCACATCTCGGAGAACTGGGTTTGAAGCCGACTGCCAGCTGCCCCAGGCGCAAGAAGCACCAGCGCTAGCCCCTTTATCCCAGATAATCTCGCCCCGCATCAGAAAGCCAAGTTCCAGCATGATCTGGTTGATTAAGTGGTTGAGGGGAAGATAGGGCTTACGTCCTATGTTCGCAATATTGATGCAGGCACGCCCACCAGGAATCAGGATCCGGTAGATCTCCTTCATCACATCATATATCAGTTGAAGATACTCCCCTTGATCCAGATCATCGTCGTAGTCTTTCCCTACATTGTACGGAGGCGATGTGATCATAAGCTGTACAGAGTTATCTGGGAGGAAATCAAGTCTGCGAGAGTCCCCCTGGTGAACCTTATCTAGATGCAAATCACAAACCCTATTGAGATCTCCATCCTCAATGGGCATCTCTTTGACCCCTTGGTAAAGTCGACGATTGTAAAAGCCCGACGAGTCATGGCCTTCTCGGCTCGAGGAACCAAAGCTACGTGTTCTTGTTCTCATCAGTTCACTCCCTTATCGCCAGGATCTCCAAGAGTTCTTCATGAATCTGACCATTTGTAGCACACACTTCGTGTCCTAAAGCCCTAAAAGCCTGCCCATCACACTTGGTCACCTTGCCACCTGCCTCGGTAACTACAAGGCTCCCCGCGGCGATGTCCCATGGATGCAACGAACGTTCCCAGAATCCATCAAGACGCCCTGCGGCAACCTGGCACAAGTCAAGGGCCGCAGATCCAAGGCAACGTACTCCTTGTGATACCTTGTTCGTAAGTTCAAATGACTTCAAGTTATTCTCTGCTGTGGTCGCGATATCATATGGGAAACCGGTGGTTAAAAGACTCTCCTGCAGTGCTGTTTGTTTGGAGACAACAATCTTCTCTCCGTTGAGAAAGGCACCGCTACCCCGCTCAGCCACAAAGCACTCTTGGTTCATGGGATTATGCACTATGCCCAGAACTACTTCTTCACCCTTTAGAAGCCCTAGGGAAACGGAAAAATAGGGGAAGCCATGGGCGAAGTTGGTCGTCCCATCAATGGGATCGATCACCCAAAGATAATCACTGGTTCCCTCTATTCTAGCACCTTCTTCCCCGAGGATTCCGTGACTGGGAAATACCTTTTGGAGTTCTTTCACGATGTATTCTTCCGAAGCCCGATCAGCGTCCGTTACAAGATCAATTCGACCTTTGTGATGAATCGTCACTCCAGCCTTGAGTTTCTCCTTCAAGATAACTCCAGCAGCTAGTGCAATGTTTGTTGCCTTGTGAATCATGTATAAACCTCCAATGTCCGTAACCTACTGTAGTCTTACCACCTTCGACAAGGTTAAACCTAATCCTCCCCTTATCAAAGGCCACAACAGATCGTGAAATCTTATACAAATCTTCCTGAATAGTATTGCCAAGGCCCTTGGATTAGTGATATGGTTAAGTGGAATGATGTCAGGCAAGAAGTCGTCTGTGAAGGGCGATGCCAATACAAAGGAGGAAGGATCGTATGACCCAAAACGTTTATGATGTTATTATTGTTGGTGGCGGACCAGGCGGTCTAGCTGCAGCCATTTATGGAGCACGCTCGCGCCTAAGTACACTCTTGATCGAAAAAGGAGCGCCAGGAGGACAAGCTGCCACAACAGAAGACATGGAGAACTATCCTGGGTTCGCCCGCGGAACAACCGGGCCAGATCTAATGCAAGCTTTTACCGACCACGCCAAATCGTTCGGTGCAGAAATCATCCGCGGTGATGTAACAAGCATCGACATGGAAAACAAGGTCGTTAAGACCAAAGCTGGCGAGACCTACGAAGGCAAGACAATTATCCTCTCGCCGGGTGCAGTTCCCCGCAAGCTCGGTATTCCAGGCGAAGCGGCCTTTACCGGTAAAGGCGTCTCCTATTGCGCGACCTGTGACGCTGACTTCTATGAAGATCTCGATGTAATCGTACTTGGTAACGGCGACGCCGCAGTAGAAGAAGCCGGATACCTCACCAAGTTTGCCAATAGCGTCACCATCGTGGTTATTCACGACGAAGGTATCCTTGATGCAGCTCCCATGCTCCAAGAAAGAGCCTTCAAGAATCCCAAGATCAAGTGGATTTGGAACTCTACCCTAGCCGAAATTAAGGGCGACGCACTTGTTAATGGAGTCGTCATCAAGAATATTAAGACCAATGAGCTAACGGAAATGCCCATCGATGGCGTCTTCATCTATGTGGGAACTGTTCCTCAAACAGATTTCCTCAAGGACTCCGGGCTTGAACTCGATAGCCGGGGCTACATTATTACAAACGAGCAGATGGAAACAAACATTGATGGTGTCTATGGTGTTGGTGACGCAAGGGTCAAGTACCTCCGTCAAGTAGTCACCGCCGCTAGTGATGGTGCCATCGCTGCCTTCGCCGCCGAAAAGTATATGGTTGAAGAAGAAGGCTTTAAGAACTCCGTATTGGAAGAGAAGTTGCCTGTAGCAGTCATGTTCTGGTCACCGATGGTAGAGAAGGCTGTAGAGATGTCTCCCATGATCGAGACCACACTTGAGCGCTTTGCAGGTCAGGTTAAGGTTGTCAAAATGGATACATATCGTAACCAACGGGTTGCCAAGCGTTATAATGTCACCAAGAACCCGACCATTGTTTTCTTCCACAATGGTGAAGTGGTAGCAACCCTCGTCGAGGACGAGATCACAGAAGAATCCATTGCCAAGACTGTAGGCAACCTACTCTAAGATTCAGACCTAGGAATTCAAGAGCTCCCGCCCTTAAGGCTGGGAGCTTTTTCCTTGCATGCTATCTCTATTCCGCAACTCCTGATCGATCCCAGACAGGACCCTAAGCTTATCTAGACTCCACCGCGGACCTTCCAGGAGCTTTCGATTACCATCTCCCGTAAGGCGATGAATAACAACCTCTGGGGGCAGGAGTTCGAGTGCATCGCAGATGATACTAATATATTCATCTCGCCCCAAAAGCGGGAAAGGCTTCTCTTGATAGACATGGTAGAGATCGGTATCCCTTTGAATGTGTAACAAGTGAAGTTTCACACCCCACACACCCAGCCCTGCGACAAAGCGAACAGTCTCAAGGTAATCCTCCCTAGTCTCACCTAGGAGCCCGAAGATGAGGTGTACTACAACCCGGATACTGCGCCTAGTAAGCTCCCCCACACTCCTTGTGAAGCACTCCAAATCAAAACCTCTGCGGATAAACTGCGCTGACGAAGAATGAATGGTCTGCAGTCCAAGTTCTACCCAAAGGTATGTCTCCTCTGCGTAGTGGGCAAGGACGTCCAGGACATCTCCTGGCAAACAATCAGGTCTGGTGGCAATAGCTAACCCCACGATACCTTCCCCAGCAAGTGCCTCACGATACAGCGCATCCAGATACTGGGCTGGTCCATAGGTATTGGTAAAGTTTTGAAAATATGCAAGATACTTTCCCTTCGGCCACTTCGTCGCCAAGAACCTCTTCTGCTGCTCAATCTGTGCGCTAAGGGGTAGAGTAGGTGAACTGGCAAAATCACCTGAACCCTCCTCACCGCAAAAAATGCATCCTCTGGTGCCCAAGGTGCCATCCCGGTTCGGACAAGTGAATCCCCCATCCAACGATAGCTTAATAACCTTCTGGCCAAAAGTCTTCTTCAGTTCCCAGTCAAGGGTATGATAACGTTTGTCACCCCACATGATTTTGCCTTCTTAATTTGCACGTGGCGTTCGTTGATCGTAGAGATACCTGAGGATCAAAATGCTAAATGGCAAGACAAAAAGACCGATAACCCCAAAAAGCCTCAGACCGACATACATACACATCAGAACAACAATGGGGTGAAGACCAATTTGCTGACCTACAACTTTTGGCTCCAGAACCTGTCTGATCACGGTAACTACAACATACAAGACTAATAAGCCAAGACCAAGGCGCAAGTTCCCCTTGACGAGATGGAAGACGCCCCAGGGTATGATGATCCCGCCTGTACCTAGAACCGGCAGAATATCAACCATCGCAGTAAGGGCTGCGATGGCCAAAGCACCTGGGACTCCAAGAATAGATAGTCCGACTGCGAGTTCGACAAACGTGATGAACATCAATAGAGCGTAGGCTTTGATGTACTTGGCGCCAATCTCGCCAAGTAGAGTCTGAATTTCCTCCAAGAGACCCCTGCGTTTCTCAGGAATCCAGTTCGCCAGGGAATGCAAGATCATGCCGTAATCCAAAGCGAAGAAAACGGATGAAATGACGGATAAAACCACCACAATAAAGAGCTTAGGTACGGAAGATACAGTGGAGGTAATACCGGAGATTGCCAGAGAAGACGCATCAGAGACGATCTTACCAAGAGATTGCGATACAGAAACATGAAAATCCTCTAGGATCTGTACTAGACTGAGATCGAATCTGGCCATCAAGTCCTCGATGGTATGGAAGCTCTGCATGATTAAGGGCTCAATTTCAGTCGTGTAGATCGTTGGTAGCCGCTCTACAACATCCTTAAACCAACTAAAGATACCTACACCAAGCCAAAATAGAAGTATCCCAATGATAACGTAGAATAAGACCACACAGATGACTGCCGCTAGCTTCTTCGGAAAACGAAGTCTCACGGAAAGAAACTCAATCATCCTCTGAAGCAAGGCCGCCACTAAAAAACCGATAATGAACGGTGTTACCAAACCAAGAAAATACTTGACTACAACATAATAAAGAGCCACTAACACAGCAATAAACGAAACATGGACAATGAATTCTCTACGTGCCTCTACGGACATTCCTGCACCTCCCTCTTGTATGGTACCAACTTGTCTCCTTTGTTACAATGGGTGAAAGCAATTAGTAGAAATTTTTTTCGATCCTATAAACTTTTATACGTACCGAAGGATATATAAAGTGAAAGCACTACTAAACATAGGAAAGAAAGGAAGATCATTATGCGTAAACTGCGTTTCCAAATTGGAGTTCTTACCCTTGTCACTGTTATACTCAGTCTATTTCCTGGGATCACAGCCCAAGCCCGTTCCTCGGAACAAGGTATGTTGACTGTGACCGGTAACGCTGTTATTGTGGGCGCCCCCGATATCGCCTACCTAACACTTGGTGTAGAGACCAAAGATCCTTCAGCAGAAGTAGCTGCCCAGGAGAATGCTGACCGTATGGCAAGTGTCTTTGCGGCTCTGAAAGCCCTAGGCTTAACAGATAAAGACCTCTCCACAAGCGGCTATAATGTCTACAGCTCAACCCAAGTGTACAATCGAGGTACAAGCGAAGAGGTGACCTCAACAATCTACCATGTGCAAAACCGCATCAATATCACCACCACCGACTTGGAAGGCGTGGGCCAGTTGATTGATGCCGCAGTACGGGCAGGTGCGAATCAAGTGCAAGGCGTTCGCTTCGATATTCAAGACAAGCAGACCATGCAACTAGAGGCACTAAAAAGGGCCGTCGAGCAAGGTATGGCAAAGGCTTCTGCCATGGCAGATGCCGCAGGTTTGACCCTCGGAGGGTTAGCCACCATGGGCGAGAGCTACAGCTCGTATGCACCGATGGTAAGCACCATGGCCTTTAGGGCTGACAGTGCGCAATCCACCACCATCAGCCCTGGAGACGTTGAAGTCAGTGCTACCGTGAACCTCGAGTTTTGGTTCTAGATTAGCTATCGAAGGAGAGCGTAATCGCTCTCCTTTTGTCTACTTGATGAATGTATCGTTTCTAAGTTCCTCAAAAGCTAGTTGAAGTTCCTCCCTAGTGTTCATCACAATAGGTCCACCCCAGGCGATGGGTTCCCCCAGAGGCTTGGCCACAAGGAGGACAAAACGAATTCCCTCCGGTCCTGCCTTCACCCAAAATGTGTCTCCCTGGTTAAACAAAACCGCCTGTTTCTGCTCTATCCATTCTTCACCCTCTGGATGAAATAGGGCCTGTCCGTGGAAGATGTAGGTAAACAGTGTATCTTCGGTATCCGTTTCAAAGGACCATTCCTCATTACCCGCTAACTCGACATCAAGATAGGTCGCAGGAACATATTTGCCCTGAAATGCACCTGGAGTATCAAGATAGTGACCTGCTACGACCCGAACCGTAACACCGCCATCCTTCACGACAGGCACACTCTCTGCTGTGATGTCACCATAAGCCGGAGCCGTCATCTTGGATTCGCGAGGTAGGTTGAGCCACAACTGGCAACCAAGGATTTGGTCTCTTGGTTGGGGCATTTCCTGGTGAATGATTCCCGAGCCAGCAGTCATCCACTGACACTCGCCGTCGTAGATCGTTCCTTGGTTACCCAGACTATCGCCGTGTTCAATCTCCCCTTGAATTAGGTAGGTAACGGTCTCGATACCCCGATGGGGATGCCAGGGAAAGCCCTTAACATAATCCTCAGGGTTCGTGGAATCAAAGGCATCCAACATCAAGAATGGGTCAAAGTCCTCCGTATCGTCCCGTCCAAAAACTCTTACCAATTTCACGCCTGCCCCATCGATGGCTGGTTGTCCCTTCACAATTCGTCGTACAGTACGAATAGTCACTAATTCACCCCATTCTAAACTATTTTTTCTAGTGAGACTGCCAAGAGGTCTTGTCCCACTATCTGGTAGAATTCGGCATTCTTCCCCGTTCTCCTTTGTCACGCAGACCTAACCTAGAAGCCCAGCTCGCCTAGTGCTATCTGTTCCCATCCTTTTGTTCAGGAGCTCTGATGCAACAAGCATAATCAGGACGGCCGCAAGCACGAAATAGGGTAGTAGCTCTAATGAGGTTAGGGAGGAAAGTACACCAAAGAG
>JAAZLY010000173.1 GCA_012799115.1 Bacillota bacterium | reverse complement strand
GCCAACGGATAGCCTCGATATCAAGGTGGTTGGTAGGTTCGTCCAACACCAAGAGAGAAGGACGACTCAAAAGTAGACGAGCTAAACTCACCCGCATTTGCTCGCCTCCACTGAAGGTGTGGAGGCTTCGGGTCAGATCCGTGGCGGAAAAACCTAAGCCCACTGTGACACTGTCAATTTGCACTAGGTAATCATAACCACCGCCGTGCTCAAAGCGATCCTGAAGACTGGCATAACGCTTCATGGCCTGATCAAGAGTAGGGCCTTGGAGGTTCGCCATCTCCTCTTCTAAGGCCCGCATCTCTCCTTCGAGCTCAATTTGGCTCGCAAAGGGTTCTCTCAGGTAATCTGCTAGTGTTTGGGAACCGGCCGGTGGCGCCTGCCAGAGTGAACCGATCGTATAGCCTCCCGGGCAGATCACGCTGCCCCGATCGGCGCTGAGTTCGCCTACGAGGGTTTTCAAAAGAGTGGTTTTTCCTACACCATTAGCTCCACAAAACCCGATGTGATCGGTAGCGCCTATGGTGGCTGTGACATCTTGAAAAACGAGTTCATCACCGTAAAATTTCCATAAATCCTGGATGATCATTGCGCTAGCGTATCACCTGCCTTAAGAAATGCTTGTGCGTAAGGACTGCCTTTCACGGTGTTTCTCGAGGGCGATCTCAATTAGACGATCCAAGAGTTGTGAATAAGGCAGACCAGAGTGTTCCCATAGCTTGGGGTACATTGAGATCTGGGTAAAACCTGGAATAGTGTTGATCTCGTTGAGGAAGATCTCACCGTTCTGATCTAAGAGGAAATCAACGCGACCCATACCCGAACAATCCACTGCCCTAAAGGCACGAACAGCATAGTCCCTGATGAGTTCTGCCTGCTGGGCGTCGAGGGGCGCGGGAATGATCAGACGAGACTTCTCGTTATGATACTTCGCGTCATAATCGTAAAACTCATGAGCAGACACAACTTGACCTGCCACGGAAGCCTGGGGATTGTTATGTCCTAAGACGCTACACTCAATCTCCCTGGCATCGTTTAAGCCGCGTTCCACAACAACCTTACGATCATAAGAAAATGCTAGATCCAAAGCGTAACCTAGTTCTGCGAACGATTTCACCTTCGTAATTCCTACACTCGAGCCTAAATTGGCTGGTTTGACAAACATGGGGTAGCCCAATCTCGTCTCTAAACGTTCCCTGATCTGAGGAGCCGCTTCGTTCCATTCATAATGCAAGAAAGATTCCCAAGGGAGAAGAGGCAAACCCGCGTGCATGAAGAGCGTTCGCATGAAGGCTTTGTCCATGGCTACTGCAGAAGAGGCAACACCGGCACCCACATAGGGGAGGTTGGCTAGTTCCAATAGTCCCTGCATCGCTCCATCTTCTCCGTAGGGACCGTGCAAAACAGGAAAGACCACATCCAGATCTGGATTCCCTTGGGGGTCAGCCTGAATGGAATTTCCTTGCCAACTGCCTTGCCTATCGATCTCGATTGGCACGATCGTGTATTTGTCCCGATCTAAAGCCTTCATCACCGATTGGGCCGACATAAGAGAAACCTCGTGCTCTCCTGATCGACCACCGTAAATAACACCCACCCTCAACTTGGGCATGCTTCGTCCTCCCTTTCTTCCCTCTACTCGTTACAGAGGCAAATTACGTCCATCTCTACTTCTACACCCTTGGGCAAACCACTGACGGCTACGCAAACCCGTGCCGGTGGATTCTCCGGGAAGAAGCTGGCATAAACGGCGTTCATCTTTTCGAAATCCGCCATGTCGGTGAGGTAGACGGTCACCTTTACGGCGTTAGCAAGGCTACTTCCGCCGGCCTCTGCAATGGTTGCTAGGTTCTTCAGAACGTTCCTAGCTTGGGCCTCAACATCACCGTAGGGGATCTCCCCCGTTGCCATATCAAGTCCGAGCTGACCCGAGATGAAAAGTAGATTCCCAGCGCGAATCCCTTGATTATAAGGTCCTACTGCTGCTGGAGCATTGTCACTGTGTACTATCTTACGCATTTTTCTTTCCCTCCATGTCTTTTAGTAAGTTTACCTATGTAGTTTCCCGATTCACCGCTAATTCCCTTGAAATGTTCGACAATTTTTTCTAGAATGGAACTGAAGCGGAGGTGTCCCTTATGCAAAAGAAAGTAAAGATTAAAGACGATGGTCGTTATGTCATCTTCTATACTTTTCCTAAGCAGAGCAAGGAGGGAGACGATGTCTGAACTACGTTGGAATCCCCAGTTGAAGCAGTGGGTTATTGTTGCCAACCACCGCCAGGACCGTACATACAAACCACCCGCTGAGTATTGTCCCCTATGTCCGACAAAGCCCGGTGCCTTTCCCACAGAGGTTCCAGCCGAGGATTATGAGATCGTCGTATTCGAAAACAAGTTTCCCTCACTCAAGCAACCACCACCGCCCCTCGAGGTCGAAGGTAGCGCCCTCTACCAAACGGCGCCAGCTGACGGCGTCTGCGAGGTTGTACTTTACTCCCCCGATCACAACAGTAGCCTAGCCAAAGAACCTGTCAGCCACATCCGAAACTTGATTGAAGTGTGGACCGATCGTTACCTTGAGTTAGGACAAAAGCCTGGTATCCAGTATGTATTGATCTTCGAAAACAAGGGTGACGCGGTGGGGGTTACCTTAAGCCATCCCCATGGACAGATCTATGCCTTCCCATTTATACCTCCTACCATAGACAAAGAACTAGAAGCCGCCCTTGAGCATCAGACAGCTACCGACACCTGCCTATACTGCGATATTCTCGCAGAAGAGAAAGAGGAGCAAAAGCGCATTATAGCCGAGAGTGCTGAGTTTATCGCTTTTGTACCGTTTTTCGCCCGCTATCCCTTCGAGGTTCACATTTACGCCCAGCGCCACATAACGAACCTAGCTGAGCTTAGTTATGCAGAGCAAGAGAGTTTGGCTCAGATGCTCAAGGAGGTTATCGTTCGCTATGATGATCTCTTCGGTTTTTCCCTTCCCTACATGATGGTGATTCATCAGGCGCCACCTAAGGGCGACTATCCCCATTATCATTTTCATATAGAGTTTTATCCTCTCAACCGTTCCGCAGAAAAGTTGAAATACCTAGCAGGAGTGGAGTCGGGAGCAGGCACATTTATCACAGATATGAGTCCCGAAGAGCAAGCGGAGAAAATACGAGGTGATTTCGATGACAAACATGCAAGCGGAGTTTAAACGAAGATTTCCCCTATCAGGCGAACCCACTTTGGTCCGGGCCCCGGGCCGGGTCAATCTCCTTGGCGAACACACTGATTATAATGAAGGTTTCGTCTTTCCCATGGCCATTGATGCTGGTATCACCATGGCGGGCGCCCTAAACGGAAGCGGTCTGGTCAATCTCTATTCCCTAGATTATGATGCTAAAGCCAGCTTTCCGGTGGAGGAAATTCTCTCTTCCACCACAGAAAAATGGACCAATTACTTCCGGGGCGTGTGCAAAGAGTTTCAGCTCCTAGACTTTGCACTCCAAGGCATGGACGTTGTGATTCAAGGTAATGTTCCGCAAGGAGCGGGTCTTTCGTCTTCTGCAGCTTTGGAGGTGGCCACAGCTGTCTTGCTTCGAGCCCTGCACGGCTGGGATTATGACGATGTGGACCTAGTCAAGCTGACCCAAAGAGCAGAAAATGACTTTGTTGGTGTGGCCTCAGGCATCATGGACCAGTTTGCGTCGATGATGGGACGAAAGGATCACGCCCTATTCTTAGACTGCCGCAGTCTCGATTATGAGCTCATTCCTACGCCCTTCGAAGAGCAGGGCTATGCAGTGGTGGTACTCAACAGTAGGGTACAACGGGGACTTGTAGATTCGGCCTATAATACTCGCCGCCAGGAATGTAATGATGCGGTAAAGCTTCTCCAGCGCGAACTTCCTGCCATTCGCTCTTTACGTGATGTAGGTGTTGAGTATCTCCAATTGATTCAAAATCTGCCTGGAACACTAGCCCAAAGGGCCAGGCATGTTGTTACAGAAAATGATCGGGTACTCCAAGGCATAAAGTGGCTGAAGGCTGGTGATCTAGACAGTTTTGGCAGAGCCTTGACTGCTTCGCACCGGAGCCTCCAGCATGACTTTGAAGTGAGTTGCCCGGAATTGGATCTCTTAGTTGAGCTAGCTTTAAAGGTACCTGGAGTACTGGGTTCTAGGATGACTGGGGCCGGCTTTGGTGGCTGTACCGTTTCTTTGGTACCCCGCCGGCAGTTGTCTCTGTTTGAGGAGACTGTGACCAAAGACTACCTGGCCCAGACCAATCTACAGGCAGAAATGTACGTTTTCAGCGCTTCTCCAGGTGCGAGACTTCTCTAAGCTAGAAGCAGAACTTCTACAAACTTGAAATAGATGATCAAAGCACCAGCGTCGACAATGGTGGTAATGAGCGGAGCGGCCATAATGGCTGGATCCGCTTTTACTATTTTGGCCAACATGGGAAGCATGCCCCCTGCCGTCTTGCCGATTAATACCGTGACGAAGAGGGCTAAGGAGACAACCAAGGCGATCATGTAGTCGCCAGGGTAGGTAATGATCAGCCGCACAAAATTGGCTGCGGCTAGCGCGATACCTACCAGAACGCTCACTCCTAGTTCTTTGAAGAACACACGTCCAAAGTCTTTCGTGGTAATTTCCTTCAGGGCCATACCGCGAATCACCAGGGTCGAGCTTTGGGAGCCAGCATTACCACCTGTATCCGTCAGCATAGGCACAAAGGTGACTAAGATTGGCAAGGATACGAAGGCTTCTTCATAGCGGCCCAAAATTGCGCCCACGATCATGCCGGTGACCATCAGAACCAGAAGCCAGAGTATTCTATTCTTGGCCAACGCCAGGATACTAGTCTTAAGGTAAGGCTTTTCCGAAGGGGCCATGGCAGCCATTTTTTGAAAGTCTTCTGTGGCCTCCTGGTGGATAACTTGCATAATATCGTCGAAGGTTATAATCCCAACCAACCGGTTTTCTTCATCCACAACAGGTAATGATAGGAAATCATAGCGGGAAAAGAGCGCGGCCACATCTTCTTGATCATCACTTGTGCGAGCTGCAATGACCTTTGTTTCCATGATATCGCCAATGATTGCATCTTCGTCTGCCAAGAAGAGTTCCTTAACGGTGACAACCCCTTCCAAGCGGCGGTTAGCATCAATCACATAGCAAGTGTAAACCGTCTCTTTGTCTAGTGCGGTGCGGCGAATGCGCTTGAAGGCATCGGCCACTGACATCGTCTTTTTCAGGTCCGCAAACTCCGCCGTCATGATGCTCCCGGCCGAGTAGGGCGGGTATCGCAGGAACTGGTTGATTAGGTTCCTCGTAGCAGGAGAAGCGTTTCGCAGTACTCGTTTGACTACGCTAGCAGGTAGTTCCTCCAAGAAATCCGCGGCATCATCAACAAAAAGCTGTTCAATAATGGAACTTACTTCTTGATCCGTGATACCCCGTACAATGTACTCCTGCATCTCGATGGAAAGATAAGAAAAGACCTCTGCTGCCCGATCCTTTGGTAACAAGCGAAAGACCATGACTACATGCTCCCGGCTTAGCTCGTCCATAAAGGCAGCAATGTCTGCATCTTGAAATGAAGGTAGTTCAACCTTGACTGTTTTAAAGTCTCTTGCCAGAACAAGGCGCTCTAGATCGCGCCAATCTTGAATCTGCATGTTTTTATCCTCCTCAATTGTTGTTGGAGTATAAAAACGAACTGAGCAGGTCAAAGATCGAGGGCACAAGAGGCGAGCGGATGCTCCCATAGAAGTGGCCACTCCACTTTGCCCCTGTTCGTCTTCATACTACTAGGCCAATCGCTATCCACTCAGCTCTCCCTCCTCTACCTGTAGTCTATCCCTAGTGTAGCACTATGTTTCGGGATCTGCAATTCTGGTCATGAAAAAACTGCCAGCAGTACTGGCAGTCTGTCATCGAATCTAATTGGCCAAGGGCCAGTGTTTTTCGGAAAGCTCGGTCTGAAAGATTTGATTCAAAAACTCAGTGACATGGTCAATGGCTACAATTTGCACATCGTCGGTGAACTGAGGTAGGTTGTCCAAATTGTCTTTAGGAACATAGACCGTCTTGACTCCACCTTGCTTGGCCCCATAGACTTTGGCATGCAAACCTCCTACGGCCTTGACTTTACCCCGCAGGGAAATCTCACCGGTCACAGCAATATCTTGAGGGATGGGCCACCCCTTAACGGCACTAATAATGGAGGCCAGAATCGCAACTCCCGCTGAGGGCCCATCAATGTTTCCGCCACCCACTACGTTCACATGAACGTCATAATCATCAAGTTCTTCACCTGTTAGGGCACGAAAAACAGAAGCGGCGTTAAAGACGCTGTCCTTAGCCATACTGCCAGCAGTATCATTAAAGCGCACACGACCCTTGCCTGCCTCTTTGCTCTTAAAGGCTACGGCCTCAATCTCCAAGATTGAACCGAGGTAACCGCTGACACCCAAGCCTAGGATCCGCCCCACTTCTTTGGTCTCTGAAGCTTTGGTACCAAAATATGAGCTCAAGCGGGCTGATTGAATAATATTCACCATATCAGCCTTGGTGACTACAACGTCTTCGGGCTTGCCTTCGTCTCTGTAAAGTGCAGCACTATAGGCATCTGCCAAGAGACGAGTGGCCTTTCTTCCTTCAATAGTATATTCCGCGACAAGCTCTGCCACCCCTGGTTCAAGAGTAGCTTCTAGCCGTTCGCTCGCAGCTTCGACAATCTGGATAATATCCGCTGGTGTCAGAGGGTCAAAGAATACCTCGGCACAGCGCGAACGAAAAGCCGGACTGATCTCAGACGGATCCCTCGTTGTGGCACCAATGAGTACAAAATCTGCCGGGGCGCCCTTTGTAAAGAGCTGATGAATGTACTTGGGAATCTGCGGATCATGGGGATCGTAATAGGACGACTCAAAAAGGACGCGTTTATCTTCCAGGACCTTAAGGAGCTTATTTTGCAAAACGAGGTCCAATTCGCCAATTTCATCAATGAAAAGCACACCACCATGGGCCTCTGTTACCAGACCGAGCTTCGGTTCAGGTACCGAGCCATCGGCTAAGTCTCGTCTGGCCCCTTGATAGATGGGATCGTGAACAGAACCAATCAATGGGTTGGTCACTTCCCTAGGATCCCAGCGCAGGGTTGTCCCATCAACCTCCACAAAGGGAGAATCCTCTGTGAAGGGGGTATAGGCCTTCGACTTCGCCACCTGCAAAGCAAGGCGAGCGACCGTTGTCTTTCCGACACCGGGAGGTCCATAGAGTAAGATATGCTGGGGATAAGGCGAGCTTAATTTGGTGAGGAGCGACTCAATCGCATCCCTTTGCCCTACAACCTCATCGAGACTCTTTGGTCTCATCAAGTCCACTGTAGAGCCAGAGAGGCTTCTCTGCTCGAGAATCTCTAGTTCAGCAAACTTCTTGAGGGTCTGGGCATTGTCTGGTCCAGCTTCTTCCTTCAAGACCTGTGTCCGTATATCCCTGATGTACTCTAGGTGACGCTCCTGCATCTTGGCTCCAACCTTGGCTTCAATCTGATCCTCGACGGTACGCCGGGCTAGGAGCTCAGCTAAGTAGTCCTCCAGTTCATGCAAGACCTCGTCCACTTCTTCAGGAGGACGGGGATCGACGATGGTAGGATCCTCATGAACCAGTCGTTCAAGAGCCAAAATCCGATCCTCAATCTTCTCTGATTGCATCAACTCTAAGGAATCTAATTTACCGGCCTTCAACACGAGCTGATCATGTCCGTGGACCTCAGCAAGAATTGTCAAGAGTGCCGAGACGTGCTTTTCTAATGAAGGTTTGAGATCATGTGATAGGCTGTTATTTGTCATCAGTTCGTTTGTATCCAATGGGGATTTAACCCTCCAAACAAATATTTCCAGGCGCCGCTGTTACGCTGGTGTAACTTCCACCGTAACGGACACATGGACCTTGGGATGTACTTTCACAGTGATAGGATGCGATCCCAGGGTCTTTATTGGCTCCTTGACTTCGATTTTCCTCTTGTCAATTTCTACCGCGAATTGGCTCCGGAGCTGTTCTGCAATTTCTTGGGTAGTAATGGAACCAAAGAGCCTGCCGCCCTCTCCCACCTTAGCAGCTACGTTCAATTTCTTATCCCTAATTATGTCTCCCACGCGCTCTGCTTCCTTCAGTTCCCGATCCATTCTGCTGGACTCAGCCTTCTTCACCTGTGCTACCTGGCGCAGGTTACCTGCATTTGCTTCCACAGCCAAGCCACGTGGCATAAGATAGTTACGTGCATATCCCTCTGCAACATCCACCACGTCACCCTTACTGCCAATCTTCTTTACATCTGCCTGAAGAATCACTTTCATGGGAAACCCACCCTTCTATTTTTCTTCGTCTCCCAGGGCTAGCCTGCGGAAATCAAAAAATCCATCGATCACGGCTAAAAACACAAGTGCCATGAGTACAAACTGCATCGTAAAAAGCATGAACAACAACACAATACGAACAACCGTGGGTACCTTCTTCTTTTGGAAATAATACCATGCCAGACTAATGCCTGCAACAGCATAGGCATAAAAGGAAAGTAGAAAGGCATTAAGGCCGAGAAACTGAAGCCAATCAGGCAAGGTTGTACCTAGTGTGAGGCTAGTAGTAATAAGTCCAAAAGCAAAGAGAAGGGCAAAGTAGCCTGGAAGTCTCCATCTGGAAAAGGGTATCATCCAAGGCATACTAGTATCGCCTAGGCGCCTTAGCACAGCCCGCCCAATAGCCAAATTAACATAGCTCATGCTGACTGCATAAAGCAAGAGCATGGATGGTAAGCCGACGCGCAGGAGAATAGGCAGAAAGGTTTTCATCGACTCATACTGCTGTATCGCTTCGCCCTGCAATCCCAGGCTCTCGGACATCTGAATCGCTTGATCAAGGGTCTCTACAAACATGTTTAATAAATCCGTCAGTACATTGCCCCCGATAATCAGGGAGTATAGGAGAAAATTGAGACCAATGACAACAAGGTTAGAGACGATACCCACAAGCATAAGCTTGGCAAAGGAAAACTTCTCTCGCAAGGCCATTCCCAGTGCTACACCCACAAAGCCCCAGATAATAATGGAGAGACCCGAAAAGACATGCCCCGCCACAAGACTGGAAATCAAGGCTGCGGCAATGGCAGCTAGAATTCCATATTGAAATCCTTGCCGGTAGACTAAGAGCATGAGGGGAATGGGTATAACAATGGATGGCATTCCTATGTACTCACCCAGAATAGCCAAGAGAACGGTGATGGCTCCAAGCATGGCCCCCTCAGTTAAGGAACGTGTTTTCATACATTCACCTAGCTTTCAGTTTGAAAAAGGAGCAGCGAAGCTGCTCCCTAAGATCTCAGTCAATCGTGTACGGCATTAATGCCACATAGCGTGCACGCTTAATCGCATTGGTGACTTGCCTTTGGTGCTTGGCACAGTTGCCAGAAAT
>JAAZLY010000016.1 GCA_012799115.1 Bacillota bacterium | reverse complement strand
GCCAATCATCCCATGGGACCCTTAGCCTTAGCTGATCTCATCGGCCTGGATATCTGCTTAGCTATCATGGAAACTCTCCATCGGGAGCTTGGCGAGGACAAGTATCGCCCCGCGCCACTCTTGCGCAAAATGGTTCGAGCAGGACGTCTAGGGCGTAAGACAAAGCATGGTTTCTTCGCCTACAACTAATCTCAAGGAGGTCGCCATGAACTTACAGTGCTTTAACTTGGAAATACAGGACGGGTGGGCTCTTTTGGAGATGGCACGTCCAGAGAAACTCAATGTCCTTGATGGGAATGTCCTCCGGGAGCTAGAGTCGATCTTGGAGACGCTCAAGGCGCAAAAAGTCAAGGCCGTTGTCCTTACCGGTCAAGGGAAAGCCTTTGCGGCAGGAGCTGATGTGGCGGCCATGGCCGAGATGGATTGTCATGAAGCGACGCTCTTCTCCGCCTTGGGTAACAGAGTGTTTCAAGGGATTGAAGATCATCCCGCAGTTTTCATCGCAGCGGTAAACGGCTATGCCCTTGGGGGCGGTTGTGAGCTAGCCTTAGCTTGTGATTTGCGTATTGCATCGGAACAAGCCACATTCGGTCAACCCGAAATCAACCTGGGTATCATTCCTGGGTTTGGTGGTACACAGCGTCTCCCCCGCATTGTGGGAACGGCAAGAGCTAAAGAGTGGATCTTCACAGGAAAGCGCTTTTCGGCCCAAGAGGCGTTGAACGCAGGCTTGGTTTCTAGAGTCCTCCCTCCGGAACAGTTGGTTCCTGAGGCGCGGACGTTGGCTGAAGAGTTGGCCAAGAAATCAGGACCGATCCTATCCCTTGCCAAACAGGCCATTGCAGCCTCTGGCACCGGTGTGAGTTCAAGGCATGGAGAGCAAGAGGCAGAGTATTTTGGCAAGTGTCTGGACACCGAAGACGGTCCCGAAGGGCTCAAGGCCTTTGTGGAAAAACGAGTTCCTGTCTTTAATGATCGCTAGATGGCCTGCAGAGCTGGTGGGGCTGTCCAATGATGCTCAAGGACCGTCTCGTCGCTAGCTAGTTGACAATCGTGTCCCGCTCTGCATATAATGGGCTTATCAAATTACATACAGGATATGATAGGGAGAGTAACGAGGGCAGACCTCGCAGAGAGGGATACGTCTGGTGAAAGTATTCTGTGGTCAAACTCAGTGAAGTGCACCCTTGATCCTCCAATGCGAACCTGTGCCCAGTCGCACTGCAGTTCGTTCGGGACGAACGAATCTGATGTTCCGCGAAGCGCAAAAGTAGCATTTGGACGGGTGGCCCGTTATAGCCATTGAGTGTCAGCTGTGTCTATGTATGGGCAGGGCAGCTGGAAACAGAGTGGAACCGCGACCCTCGTCTCTGTATTAGAGATGGGGGTTTCTTTTATTTCTTTTTGCTAGGAGGCGAGGTTGGTGACGAAGATTCAAGTTTATAACACCATGACCCAGAGGAAGGAAGAGTTTGTACCCCGGGAGCCAGGAAAGATGAGTGTCTATGTCTGCGGAGTTACTCCCTATTCTGACACCCATTTGGGCCATGCTAGACCCAGCGTGATTTGGGACGTAATAAAGCGGTTTTTCCGCATGATGGGGTACGAAACCTATCATGTTCAGAACTTCACCGATGTAGACGATAAGATCATCCAACGGTCTTTTGATGAGGATGTACCCGCTTTGGAGATCTCCAAACGCTATATTGCAGAATACCTAGCCAGCATGGATGCTTTGGGCGTAGAACGGGCAGATTTGTATCCAAAGGTCTCTGAACACATGGATGAGATCATCGGGCTCGTGGAGAAACTTGTAGAAACAGACCATGCCTATAGCGCCAATGGTGACGTCTTCTTTAGTGTGGCCTCCTTTCCTGAGTATGGCAAACTGAGTAAGCAGAAACTCGAGGAGTTGCGCCAGGGGACTCGCTTTGAAGTAGATCCCGCGAAGCGTGATGCTGTGGATTTTGCCCTTTGGAAATCAGCCAAGCCCGGTGAGCCTGCATGGGAGAGCCCTTGGGGTGAAGGGCGGCCTGGCTGGCATATCGAGTGCTCCGCTATGAGTCTGAAATATCTAGGGGAAGCCTTTGACTTTCACGGAGGCGGTAATGATCTGATCTTCCCCCATCACGAAAATGAGATTGCCCAGTCTGAAGCGGCTACAGGTTGCGCGCTAGCCCGCTATTGGGTCCACAATGGCATGCTGAATCTTAAGGATGCTAAGATGTCAAAATCAATCGGTAACGTCATTTCCGTTAAGGAGCTTACCAGGCGCTATCCCAAAGAATTGCTACGTTTCTATTTGTTGTCTACACACTATCGTTCGGCCTTAGAGTTCTATGATGGTAAGCTTGAGGAAGTAAGCAAGGGTTGGACGAGACTTAATGATGCCTATCGCGCACTGCAAGATGATCTGAAGCACGCGGTGACTGGCGACTCGTCGTTGGATAGAGAAACACTAGAGGTATTAGAAAGGCTCGAGGCAGACTTGGTGTCAGCTCTAGCTGACGACTTTAATACTGCTATGGCTTTTGGCGTGCTCTTTGAATTAGTGCGGGAGATCAACGGGTATAAGCATCGTCAAGGGCGTAGCGAAGACGTTCTAAAGAAAGCCTCTGATATTCTCCAACGCTTTGCTGGTGGTGTCTTTGGAGTGCTACAAGAAACTCAAGTTCAAGATGATAGTCTGGCCGAGTCGCTTCTCGATCTCTTACTTGGTTTGCGCCAAGAGTTGAGGAAGCAGAAGAACTTTGCTTTGTCGGACCAAATTAGAGACCAGTTGGCCGACCTTGGTGTAACGATTGAAGATACGCCGCAAGGGCCCAGATGGAAGGTGTAAGTGATTGTTTGTAGACCCAAACTTGAATCCCAGAGAACTCTCACCCCTGGTCTTGGCCTATGTTGGCGACGCAGTCTATGAACTCTACATTCGGACCAAGTTAGCAGCCTACCCGGGAAGAATGCAGAAACTGCATCGGATGGCGGTGAAGTACGTTCAGGCCTCCCGTCAAGCAGAGATCATTCATCTGTGGGACCCCAAGCTCACAGAGGACGAAAGGGATGTCGTACGTAGAGGGCGAAATGCTAAAGGTGGGATGTCACATCGCGGTGATATTGTGGAGTATCGGCACAGTACGGGTTTCGAAGCATTGGTGGGCTACCTGTACTTGACGGGCCAGAAGGAGCGCTTAGAAGAGCTTCTTGGCACAATTGATCCCACCATAGATCCCCTAGGAGGATGAATATGCAGGTATTAAATCATGGATTTGTTCGCTTGGTTGAGAGTATGGGTGGCGATGCTGCCGTTGTTCGCAACGCCCGTCGGTGTTGGCGGAGTGAAGCGAAGACGGAGAACGCCGATCGCCAACTCTTACGGCATCTTCTTAAGGCAGGGCACAAGACCCCGTTTGAGGCCATGGTCTTCACCTTTGACGTAAAGACACCACTGTTTGTCGCTCGCCAGTGGTTTAGGCACCGAATTGGTTCCTATAATGAAGAATCTCTGCGCTATTGCATTGCACAGCGGGAGTACTTTGTTCCAGACCACCTCGAGGGGGATGCCCTCCAAGCTTGGATTAGGCAGAATGAAGAGGCCTTTGACTTCTACGAAGAGCTCGTTTCGGGGAGTGGAACGGTTAAGATGGTCAAAGAGCAAGCTCGGAGCATTCTACCTATCGGTACCTACACGAGTTTTTACTGGACAGTCAACGGCAATGCCCTGATGAACTTTCTTAATCTGCGCCTTGACAAACATGCCCAATATGAAATCAGGCAGTATGCGGAGGCGATCCTGGAGCTGGTGAAGGAAGTCGCTCCGATATCCTTTGGCGAGTTCGAGAGGGAGGTATTGACGATCAGTGAGTGACATAGTGGGACGTCAAGTTGTACTCGAGGCGCTCCGTTCAGGTCAAGAGATAAACAAGCTCCTAGTGGCCAAGGGTCCCAGGCAAGGATCGATACGAGAGATTCTTGCCCTGGCCAAGGAACAAGGAATTGTAGTACAGGAAGTTGAGCGTACTATCCTCGACAAGCTGAGTGAGGGAGCCAATCATCAGGGTGTCCTTGCACAGATCGCTGGCATATCCTATGTGGAGCTTGACGATCTCTTGGCAAAGGGAAGAGATGGTGATTGGGCACCGTTCTTGGTTCTTCTAGATGGGATCCAGGATCCCCACAACCTAGGATCGATCATGCGTAGCGGTGAGGCGATGGGAGTCGATGGGGTGATCATCCCCAAGCGGCGAGCAGTACCCGTAACCCAGACCGTCATGAAGGCCTCGGCAGGAGCAGCCAATTACGTGCCAGTTTGCCGTGTCGGTAACCTTGCTACCACCATTGATACTCTTAAGCAAGCCGGTTACTGGATCGTTGGTGCAGATATGGAAGGAAGCACCTGCTTCACCCAAGACTTAACAGGTCCTATTGCCCTGGTTATTGGCAGTGAAGGTGCAGGTTTAAGTCGCCTTGTGAAAGACAAGTGTGACTTCCTATCCTCCGTACCCATGCGGGGTGCGATAAACTCACTGAATGCTTCCGTGGCCGCTGCGCTACTCATGTTTGAAGTGGTTAGGCAACGCAGTGTGTTATCTTGACCCTGTCTAGACCTTAGTGTATAATATGTTTGTGCCATTGGGACAAACTGTTTGCGGCAACACTTGGGGTGGAGGCGATCGATGGTGAGTGCT
>JAAZLY010000172.1 GCA_012799115.1 Bacillota bacterium | reverse complement strand
GTTTTGGAAGACTGTTCTACGCAGATATTACCGCCTTAGAAAGGCTGCCCGAATCGGAGATCGCAGAAGCTATTTGGCAAGAAGAGTTTCCCCAAGAGCTCACCTATCCTGAGATCCAACCCGTTCTTCTTAAGCATGTGCAGGAAACAATCCTGGAAGTTACCCAGGTCACCGAGGCAGACCTGGAACCCTGGACGCGGCTAGGGATACTGCTTTGGCCCGATAACTTCTTCCATGATCTATTCGAAGAGTTCTCAGAAATACTAGAGGGAGAGCGAGAAACGGCCTTTGTTTGCAGGGTGGGGCAAGAATATGTAGGTTTCATTCATGTCTCGCTCCGCTTCGATTATGTGGAAGGTGCGAGTTCAAGTCCTGTAGGTTTCGTAGAGGGAATTTACGTGAAAGAGCATTATAGAAAGAGGGGAATTGCCAAGAAACTCGTGGCCCATGGAGAGATCTGGGCCAAGGCCCAGGGGTGTAGGGAGATGGGTTCAGACATTGAACAAGACAATATGGCAAGTTATGATTTCCATCGAAACATAGGCTTTAGAGAAGCGAATCGGCTCATTTGCTTCATCAAGGATATCGGATGATAGGTGTATTCTACAAAAAACGCGAGGCTTTTTGAAACAAACCCGCAGTATGGTCTGTTAGCATAGGGCTCATATGCAGGATGGATACAAAGTACATCTAACATGGAGGTAGAGTTGATGAAACGAAAAGCTTGGTCGTTAGCCCTCGCACTGAGTATCGGACTGTGTTTTTTATCCCTAGTGGTAAGTGCTTCAGATTCGGTGCCCTTTTCCCTTGACGCTCCCGAGAACTTGACAGTAGAACTGAAGCGAGATCAGAACAACTGGCCCTATTTTGCAGTCACTTTGGACGTGCCTGAGAGTGTGCAGACGATCAATGCCAACCTGAGTGAAGACTACCAGCATTACCCCGGGGCAAACTGCTTGCCCGTGGCGATTCGTTTTGAGTCCAAGTACGGGGATTATGATTGGAACGAAGCGCCTTCTATGTATACACTGACAGAAATGGCGGTAAGTGACCTTCTGGGCGGACATGAATATGGCTATTACCCCTACGAAGAAGAAGATGCCGCTGGTGGCATCAATGTGGAAGCCGAAGTCTACTCATTTAGGGCCTATTTCTATTCTTCTTGGGGACACCTCAACAGTTTCATCGATAAAGAGGTTCAATCGGACTATTCAAACCTTGTAGTCATTGGTAATCCTGCCGCCTACAGAGGGGCATCGGATTGGGCCATCGAAGATCTGGATCAGGCGGTTGAATATGGCTTCATCACTGAGCGAATCAAGGATGATGTCGGAGGCTTTATCACCAGAGAGGAGTTTGCGGAACTGGCCGTTCAGATGTACGAACTCTACACCGGAAAGGAGGCAGAACCCGCACCGAGGGATACCTTTACTGACACTGATAATCCAGAAATACTCAAAGCCCATGCTCTAGGTATTGTTGTAGGCATCGGCAACAACCAGTTCGCTCCCGATGTCTTGATTAATCGAGAGCAAATGGCCGCCATGCTGTACCGGTCTGTGGAAGTTCTCAATCCAGAGGCGGATATGTCGATTGTAGGAGCGCCAACCTTTGACGACGAGAAGGACATTGCACCCTATTTCGTCACCAATGTCAAGTTTATAGCCAAGCACAACTTTCTCACTAGTCTGGAGAGCGGGCAGTTCGCTCCCAAGACGTTCTCCACCCGCGAGCAAGCGGTTGTAGCGGCTGTGAGGATTTTTGATGCCTATGGAGGAGAGAACGACTAGTCTGCAAGAACGATCATCAACTGACCTTGAGGGGCAGCACCGATTTTGGTGCTGCCCCATTTCCATGTTGGAAAACAATGGGCACCCAAGACTAGGACTTTACCTAGTTTTGTCGAATGCAGTAATAATCTCATTAGCACAAAAGAGCAAAGGGGAGAACAAACATGCATGTCAACTGTGACCAGATTGTCCGGCAGATGTCTCTGATGTTTGCGATGAGTGAAGCAGTGCGTAATCAACAAGGCACCCTTGTAGACTACAAACTGCTTACAGTCAATCCTGCCTTTGAAGCAAACTTCGGAGTCGATGAGAAGGCTGCATCGGGCAAACTGATGTCAGAATGGCTCTTTCGATCAGAGCAGATTCCCGAAGGATGGCTAGGGAGGTTTGCTGACCTACAAACCATCGACGGTGGGAAATTTGAAGAGCTACTTGAACTGAGCGATCAGTGGTATCTGGTTACAGCTTTTATCTCGCACTCGGGTCACCTAGTGACGCTTTTGCATGACGCCCATCGATTTAGAGAGGCACAGCTTGGGTTCAAGAGGGTTCAGTCAACATTAGAGAGTTCTCTCACGAGTAGCAAGGACTTTAGTCAACGGGTCTTTGATAATAATCCAAGTGCTATTATCATCTATGACGTCCTAGGAGATGGAACCTCTGGCCATGACTACATCATCAAATCAGTGAATGCTGCGGCCCTGGAGATTGAAAGGTGGCGTGAGGAGGACGTACTGAACCAACCACTCGGCCTAATGCGACCAGGTGTTGAGGAGTTTGGTATTCTGGACACATTTCGAAATGTGTGGAAGACAGGGGAGACTGCTTACTATCCAGCTCATGTCTATCGAGAGGACGAAGAGCATCGCTGGTTTGAGAACATTGTCTTCAAACTCAACACGGGAGAGATTGTCGCGGTCTACACCGATGTTACTGAAGTTAAGCTTGCTGAACTGGCTCTGTTTGCGGAGAAAGAAAAATTGAAGGTCACTTTATATTCCATTGGTGATGCAGTTATAGCCACCGACATCCACGGCAGAGTAGAGCTGATGAATCCCGTTGCGGAAAACCTCACGGGATGGACCCAGGAAAGTGCCATTGGTCAACCGCTCACGAAGGTCTTCGACATCTACAATGAGAGGACAGGTGAACCCTGTGAGAATCCGGTAGAGAAAGTACTCCAAACGGGAGAGATCGTAGGACTTGCTAACCATACAGTGCTTAAGGCCAAAGACGGTACCCAAAGTGCCATTGATGACAGTGCAGCGCCCATTCGAAATGAAGAGGGAGACCTCTTAGGCGTGGTTCTTGTCTTTCGCGATGTTACCGAGATCAAAGAACGTGAGGCTAGAATTACCTACTTGA
Source organism: Bacillota bacterium (assembly GCA_012799115.1). Classification (GTDB taxonomy): domain Bacteria; phylum Bacillota; class Limnochordia; order Darwinibacteriales; family Darwinibacteriaceae; genus UBA5420. Next base: position 1,278 of record JAAZLY010000172.1, on the reverse strand, counting down.
CGTATCGTGACTCCTTGACAGGCTTGTATAACCGTACCTTCTTTGAAGAGGAGTATAAGAGGCTAGACAAGGAGCCCTATTATCCCCTAACCTTGGTTATGGGGGATCTGGATGGTCTCAAACTCATGAATGATGCCTTTGGGCACCATACAGGGGACGAAGCCCTGAACAAGATCGCCGATATCATTCGCAGTTGCTGTAGACAAACGGATCTAGTCTTCAGATGGGGCGGAGATGAGTTTGTCATTCTCATGCCTAACACCACCGAGGCACAAGGGGAGCGCATCTGCGAGAGAATCAAAATCCTTGCAGATGGGACCTATGTAGCTGATACGAAACTAGGGATCTCCCTGGGCTGCGCAACGAAGCTGAATCACGCCGACTCGCGCAGTGAGATCCTCAGGCTAGCCGAAAACAATATGTTTAAGAGCAAACTCTTAGGAGCTAAGAGTTATAGGAGCGTCCTTTTAGATTCCATTAAGCGCACACTCTTTGAGAAGAGTTACGAGACTGAGGAGCATGGACGGCGCATGGGTGAAGCTTGTCGTAAGGTAGGGGAAGCGCTAGCCGTATCCGCGATCGAACTAGACGAACTTGAGGTTTTCTCCATGCTACACGATATTGGGAAGATCGGTATCGCGGAGCACATTTTGCTAAAACCAGGGCCCCTCACAAACGATGAGTGGGAGATCATGAAGAAACACCCGGAAATCGGATATCGGATCGCCAGTACAGTTCCAGAACTCGTAAATATCGCTGACTACATCTTGGCCCATCACGAACGTTGGGATGGCAAGGGTTATCCAAAGGGTTTGGCAGAGGATGAAATTCCACTTCTAGCGAGGATCTTGAGTGTAGTGGATGCCTATGACGCTATGACCCAGACTAGGCCCTATCGGGAAGCCCTTTCGCCCTCTAGGGCCAGGGAAGAATTGCGGAAGAACGCAGGCACACAGTTTGACCCAAAAGTCGTCGAAGTCTTTCTGAACCTAATTGATGAAGAAGGAGAGCTGAAAGCATGAATCCAGTACTAGAGACAATCCATAGTCGAACATCCCTCAGGCGTTACAAAGACATACCCATTAGCGATCAGGATTTACAGGCCATCCTCGATGCTACGTTGCGAGCTCCTACCGCAGGAAATATGATGCTCTACTCCGTCCTCGTGATCAAGGATCAAGCGATCAAGGAGACCCTAAGCAGGACCTGCGATAACCAGCCCTTTATTGCTAAAGCTCCTTTGGTATTGATCTTTTTGGCAGACTATCAGCGCTGGTT
>JAAZLY010000171.1 GCA_012799115.1 Bacillota bacterium | reverse complement strand
TGTGCTTCATCTACAATGACGAGGTCGTAGGGAATTGTCGCAATAAGGGAAGCATGTGGATCACGCTTGGCGGTATCTAGTGACGCAATGAGGATGTCTGAGAAGCGCCAATCCCATTCGCTGCGCTGTATGCTCGCGATGATGCCGAACTTTTCGTGGAGCTCCTGGTACCACTGCCAGAGCAAACTCGCAGGCGTAAGGATGAGGACTTTCTTGACGAGACCCCTCAGAAGATATTCCTTGAGTATCAGTCCAGCTTCAATGGTCTTTCCTAGTCCCACCTCGTCAGCGAGTATGGCTTGCCCCTGCATATCGAAGATGACACGGCGCGCCGTCTGCAACTGGTGAGGGTAGGGGACAACTCCCACTTGCTTCCAACGCTCCTTGAGGTACTCCACCGCCAGTAGTTCGGTTGACTTCTGTTGGTTCACCACAAAGGCGTCAGCCCTGGTGGCAAGGGAGTACCAATCCCAGGTGTCAAAGTGCTTTGCCCTCAGGTCTCGGATGATCTGCTTGAGGCCCCGATCGATGACTCTTCCAGTGAACTGGGGGAAGGGGATCTCCCGGAGTACAGCGGGGGCTTCATTCTTTGGATCTTTTGAGGCAATATCGGCGAAGAACTGGTACATGATTCGACCTCCTTAGACAAGCCTCTCCATTTTGCCCATGACTTATGAGGAGAGAGAGAGTATACTACAATTTTGTGACTATGGCAGGAATCTCGGGGTGTGGCAAGAATACTATGGACACACTGTCCGGCTTCGCTACATCTAGCGCGTCGGGAGAGTGATTAATCTGTTGTGCAACACTAGGAGGTAGATTGTCGATGTTTAGGTACATTGTGCGAAGATTTCTCTACATCATTCCGATGCTCTTGGGGATCTCGTCGCTGAGTTTCTTTATCATGCAATTAGCACCAGGTGATGCCCTCACCACAATGGTCTTAAGCCCAGATATTTCTGAGGAAGTAGTCAATGCCATGCGGGCCCGTTTCTGGCTCGATCAGCCTCCTCATATGCAATATATACGTTGGATTCAAAGGTTGTTTGCCGGCGACATGGGACATTCCTTTCTATGGCATGCACCTGTGACATGGGTAATCAAACAACGCCTCCTAAATAGTCTGCTCTTAACTGTAGTGTCTACAGCTTTGGCCTGGCTCATCGCGATTCCCATCGGTATTCACTCTGCTGTGAATCAGTATTCCTGGAGCGACAAGTTGCTCACCTTCGTCGCTTTCATTGGTGTGGCTATTCCCAATTGGTTTCTCGGCCTGTTACTTCTATATTTCACGGTCAGCCGCGGCTGGGGATTTCCAGTAGGAGGAATGACAAGCATTGACTTTGCCGACTTTACATTCTGGGAGCAAGTAGTGGATCTAGGCAGACACATGTTCTTGCCGGTCCTGGTCTTGACCACAGGGTCGGTGGCAAGTCTCATGCGATATATGCGCTCCAATCTTCTGGATGTCTTGCGTCAAGACTACGTGACCACAGCCCGGGCCAAGGGTCTGTCTAGACGTGTTGTGATCTACAAACATGCTGTGCGCAATGCCATTAATCCCCTAATTACGATCTTTGGTTATCAGTTAGGAGCGCTGCTGAGCGGTGCAGCCTTGACGGAGATTGTCATGAACTGGCCAGGTATCGGCAGTTTGATGCTCAATGCTGTCCAGGGTAAAGACTACTATTTGGTGATGGGCAATCTTCTCATAGGTTCGGTCATGCTCATCTTTGGCAACCTGGTAGCAGACATCTTGCTTGCTGTCAGTGACCCCCGGATTAGGTACGAATAAGGAGGATTGAAGTAATGGCTAAAACAATGACAGAACCAGAGAGAAGCAATGAGACTACTGTCTATGCAGATGGAGGCGCAATCCGTTCTCCTTTAAAAATGGCCTGGCGCAAACTCAGGCGTCACAAGTTGGCCATGGCGGGGATGTGGGTGTTGATCGTTCTCCATATCTTTGCCATTTTTGCAGATTTCTTTGCGCCATATAGTGAAGTGACGACGGACCGCAGGCGTACGCATCACGCGCCTACGCGTGTTCATATTATTTCCCCTGAGGGTAAACTCACGAGACCCTTTATTTATGGGTATGATCGAGTTGACACGATGCGAAACATCTACGAGGAGAATCATGATGTAGTCTACCCAATACGTTTCTTCGTCAGGGGCGATAAATACAAAGTCCTTGGCTTCGAATCGAATCTGCGGCTTTTTGGTGTTGATGCACCCGGAAAAATATATCTTTTTGGTGCCGACCGCTATGGGCGTGATATCTTTTCCCGCCTAGCCTATGGTGGCAAGCGTTCGCTCTTTATCGGTATCATCGGTTTGGCTATCAGTATGTCTATCGGACTTGTCTATGGTGGAATCTCCGGCTATTTCGGGGGTTGGGTTGACAATGTCATGATGCGAGTGGCGGAGGTGATCATTTCCATTCCTAGCTTCTACTTGCTCTTGGCGCTCAGTGCGGTCTTGCCGCCAAGCCTCGGTTCTACGGAGCGATTCATGATGATCACCGTCATTTTGGCCTTTATCAGTTGGGCAGGACTGGCAAGAGTAATTCGAGGAATGGTGCTATCCATTAGGCAACAAGACTTTGTGACTGCTGCCGAGGCCGTTGGCTGTTCACAGCCGCGAACGATCCTTCGGCATATCTTGCCCAATACCATGAGCTACATTATTGTTAATGCGACGTTGGGAATCCCCGGTTTCATCCTATCCGAGGCTGGGCTCAGTCTGATCGGGGTAGGCATTCAGCATCCTGATGCGAGCTGGGGCAACATGTTGTCGGAGGCTTTGAACCTAACATCCTTGACCCGCTATCCTTGGCTGTTGGTGCCTGGTTTCATTATCTTCATCACCGTGTTATCCTATAGCTTCTTTGGTGACGGAATACGTGATGCCTTTGACCCGAGGGCTCAGACCTGATGGCGTATTAATCTCAAAATTACAACACTTTTAGCAGGACAAACACGACTCTGGTAGAAGTATAATGTCCAATAGGTGTTTGCGATTTCTGTGCGATATTACAGAAATCCGTTATTAGTTCGTAGCATGAGGGCGGTGATACGGCAGAAAAAGCTAGAACGTGTGTTTTTATTTCAAATAAAGGGGGAGTATCGAGAGATGAAGAGACGAATTTTTGTATTGACATTGCTTGTCGCACTTCTTGTTAGTGTTGGAGTCGCGAGTGCTGTAGAGTTGCTAGATCCAAGAGTCCTGGATATTGAAGGAGACCTTGGTGGAAGTATTGGCAGGTATGGCGGTACGATGACTGTTGCTGGTGGTGCATCGGGTCCCAAAACATATAACCCACATCGTGCAGCAGAAACATCCAGTACCGATGTAACAGATCGTATCTTTGAAGGTCTGGTAACCTTGCACCGTGATACCGGTCTTGTTATGCCGAAGCTTGCACGGGAATATGAAATCAGTGAAGACGGTACAGAGATTATCTTCCACCTCCGTCGTGGGGTACAGTGGCATGATGGAGTCGAATTTACAGCTGATGACGTAATCTTCACATTTGACGTAGTCTATGACGTCAACGTGGGATCTAACTCCAGAAGTGGTCTACTCATTGACGGTCAACCCATGCAATATGAGAAGATTGACGATTACACAGTGAAGTTTACGTTACCTCGTCCACATGCTCCGATTATGTTTAGTATCGGAACCAATATCGTTCCTGAGCATCTCTTAGGCGATGCATTTAGAGAAGGTCGTTACCACGAAATGTGGGGTCTTGAGACCGATGCCTCTGAGATTGTTGGTACAGGCGCCTGGAGACTCTCTTCGTACCGTATTGATCAAGAACTCGTCTTGGTCAGGAACGACAACTACTATGAATTTGACACAGAAGGTAATCGCTTACCCTACTTGAACAGGGTTATTTTCCGTTACTATGCTAGCACCGATACATCGACACTAGCCTTCTTCAATGGCGAGTTCGACTATATCGGCATTCCTGCCAACCAGTACCCAGAGTATCTCGATAGAGAACCTCTGAGCCGTTGGACGATTATTGAAGCAGGTCCTAACCCTGGTACAACCTTCATCGTATTGAACCAGAATCCAACAACTCTGCCTGAGCCTAAGCTATCCTGGTTTAGCGATGTCAACTTCCGCCAGGCCCTGGCTCACGCCGTTGACAAGGAAACCATCCTTGATATGGCGATGAACGGAAAAGGTTATATTCAGCATAGCCCGATTAACATGAGAAATGCTTTCTTCTTGAAGGATGATCTCAAGACCTATGCTTATGACCTTGACGAAGCTCACAGGAAACTTGAAGCTGCTGGGTATCCATTAGGAGCAGATGGAGTACGTCGTGACTCCCAAGGTAATCCAATTGAGTTCGACTTGATCACAAACCCAGGCGTGCCCATTCGTCAGATCTCTGGAGAACTCTTCCAAGAAGACTTGGCCGCACTCGGAATTAAGGTCAACTTCCAGCTTATCGACTTCAACGTTGTCGTTGAGAAACTAACAAGCACGTTTGATTGGGATGCAATTCTCATCGGGCTTACCGGAACCTTTGATCCGAATGGCGGTTCCAATACCTGGTTGTCCAGTGGAAACCTTCACATGTGGAATCCACTCCAAGAAAGCCCCTACACAGAGTGGGAAGCTCAGATTGACGAAATCTGGCGTGCTGCCCAGAGGGCCATGGATCCAGAAGTGCGTCGTGAGTACTACTACCAGTTCCAAGATATCGTAGCTGAGCAAGTTCCTCTGTTCTACACTGTAGCCTCAGAGAACATGGTTGCAGTACGTGACCATTTGATGAATGCTACTCCTGACCTTGTCTCTGGATCGGTTGGAACCGCTTGGAACTTTATCTGGATTGACCGGTAGGAGACCATAGTAGATGACCTGAAAGCAAAAGGGCACCTGAATTAGGTGCCCTTTTCTCGAGTCACTCGAGGGAATAGAAAAGTCCTGGTGCTATGGGCACGAGGACTTTCTTTAGTTACTTAAGGAACGTTGAAACTGCCTGAGAGTGTTGTTGACACTCCCATCAATGACCTTACCATCAACCTTGATGATCATTCCACCAACGATGGAAGGGTCAATCTTTGTTTGCAGGCGAATCGTTTTTCCTGTGAGTGTGTATAGTCTTTGCTGAAGCTCGTCGAGTGTTTCACCTGTCAACGGTACAGCTGAGATAACCTCGGCAATCGTTGTTTGCTCAGCCTCCAGGACGAGTTGTTCAAAGTGATAAGCAACCGAGGGAAGGAGAGTCTCCCGGGACTTT
>JAAZLY010000170.1 GCA_012799115.1 Bacillota bacterium | reverse complement strand
CTTGTGACAACGCTCCATTTCCCCTTTTTTGCCGGCGCTCCATTTTCGTGAATAGCAGGAAACTTTTGGGGAATATTATAGGCGAAAGGGAGGTGTATAAATGCAAATGAGGACTATGATCCTTGCCATCTTGACCGCTTGTTTGATCTTGGCTGGTGTCGGTTCGGTATCCGCTGAGGAACGAGCATACATTCCTGTCATGGTGAGGATACCGCAAATGATCATCATGAAGCTTGATGCCACAGAACTGGTTTTCAACGAGGTCGATTTTGATTATGTGCTAGGCACTGCACATTTGACGAAGGTAGGCGTCATTGCCACGAAAGAACGGGCAGTGACTGCTACAATCGCAGGAAACGTCCCTTATACCTTGTATGTTTCGGCGCCAGAAGAGTACTTTGTTGGGGCTAGCGGTGGCTTGATCCACATCTCACAGCTCAGATGGCGCTTGACAGATCATAGTGAGACCGACAGCTGGGAGTCTGTATCCCTTGAACGGGTGCCCGTACAAAGTGGACCGCCAGGGAAAATGGAGGTGATCTTCGACTTTCAGATGACTGCCTATTGGGAAAACCCAGCCCAGGTGTATACGGGTCAAATCTTGTTCACCGTGATTCCCGATGAAGTATAGCTTCGCAGAGTAACATAAGTCCGATTTCCAATGATGGAGGGGTAAAAAATGAGTCGACGGAGTTGTGTCGTTGTTGTTCTAGCTATAATACTGGTCTTTGGCGGTATTGCTGCGGCGGAGGATGTTCAGGAACAGCCCTTGGTGAACCTGTTCTTGTTTGATACCGGCATAAGAGATGCACTAAGCGAAATCACGCTTCAAACAGGGATCAATATCATTCCAGACTCCACAGTAAGTGGGCGAGTCACAGCGGATCTCCAGGATGTTCCCTTGGAACAAGCGCTGCGTTTGATCTTGATCGGCGGTGGTTTTTCTTTTCGTAAGATTGACGATTTCTATTTTGTCGGACTGCCAGACCCTCGCAGTACAACGTTTAGGGAACTCGCTGAGACGCAGATTATCTCCCTAAAGCATGTCACAGCAGGGCAAGTTATCTCGGCCATGCCAAGCTTTCTAACGAGCTATGTGAAGGGTGAAAGAGACAGCAAGATCCTCACCATTACAGCTCCGCCCAGTGAACTTGAGAGGATCCTCGAGTTCATCCAGACCATTGATACGGTTCAAAAGCAAGTGGAGATTCAGGTCATCGTTACGGAAGTCTCGACCAAAGCCCTTAAGGATCTGGGAACAAACCTGTTTGAGTTCTCCATGGGTGCGGGTGAGCGTTTCAAGAGCGATTGGGCTGCAAGCTTAGGCTTGGAGAATAATCTCCTCTCTTTCGGGACGAATCTCTTTGGCACCCTTCTGATGAACCTCAAGGCACTTGAAGAAGCTCAAGAGGCTAGAGTTCATGCTGATCCCAGGGTCTTGGTGAGCGACGGGCAACCTGCTGAGCTCTTTGTGGGGGATCGTCAGATCATCTTGCTAACGGATTCTAATGACAGAGCAAGTCGAGTTGAACGTATTGAAGTGGGTATGCATTTGAAGGTCACCCCTCAGATCGTGGGGGATGAAATCGTGTTATCGATCGCACCAGAAATGAGCCACTATGTCAATGAGTCCAAGAGCAATCTTGTGGTGAAACAATCCTCCGTTTCTACGACAATCAGGCTACAAGATGGCCAAACAGCGGTTCTAGCCGGAATGACTCTGCAAGAAAGCGGAGATCAAAGCAGAAAGGTCCCCATCCTCGGAGATATTCCTATCATCCGTTGGTTGTTTAGAAATGATACCACGCGGGCTTCTGACAAGGAGTTATTGATTTTTGTTACTCCCACCATTAAGTAAGGGGGGTTCAGCATGATGCAGTGCAACCAAAGGCGTGTTCTAGTCCTACTCGTGATTCTTGCTTTCAGTACCCTAGTGGCTCCAAAGGCCCTTGCCGGTTCAGAACACGCTGGGTGGACTATTGACATTGCAAAAGAACTGCTTGCCGAGGGGTGGGAAGATGCCACTCCAGCGACGGCAGCACCTGTTCTTGGCTACGCCATTCACTTTGTGGAATTGGAACGGGATGTAGCGAAGCAGATGGGATTTGGCTTTAATCTAGACATCGGAGAAGAGGGTGCTGGCCTCTGGGGTATCAAGCAGACAGACTTCGGATTAGAAATGATTTTGGACACCCAGTTCTATTTCGCACCTACCCTGCATACAGAATTAGGACAGGCCAAAGAGTCTACACGTTACGATTCTTGGTTGATTACCACGATTGAAAGGCCGATTCATGTAGATATTTCTAGGGCTAAAATCCCAGCACCCGCTACGGATCACAAGGAAGAAAGGCTGGAAATTGCCATTCTTCCAAAGACTGTAAACGGTGAGACTGGCCAGATCGAATCGGAGATCAGTCTCTTCTACGAGTCGCTGAGCGGAAGCATGGCCCAGCTCCAGACCACAGCCTGGGTTGGCGCGACCTCTGACCGACCAATAGCAGTGGTAGCCAGAGAAGTACAGGTAGGCAAGAAGACGGAGTACCAGTATTTTGCCATGTATGTTGCAGGCACTATGATCCCTGAGGACTTGATTCCCAAGGATGCCGCCTTGATTCCCATGGGTACCATCCTTGGCATGCAGGAGGTCATGGAAGACGCACCAGAGACACGCCTCGCCGAGTTTGGGCTTGGAGCTAGCTATAGTGGTGGAAAATGGGGCATAGCGGTGGATGGTTCGCTACCCATAGGACAACAACTTAGGGTATATGGGGAGCTACAATCCTTACCTGAGTTTGTGTATGTACTTGGTGTAGAAGGCGGCCTTAACAATGAACTCTATCTGGTGGCTGAGATGGGCGATCTCTCGGCTGACGGATTCGCTCTTCGCCTGGGTATTCGAGATGAACTTCAGCTAGGTGACAACTTAGCTGTCTCGGCGACCCTATTGCCCATCCAAGTTACTCTCGCAGGCCCAGAGGCGAAATTCGCCCTTAATTGGCGACTAAAGGCTGAGTACCTCCATGAGAATTATGGTCTGTGGTACCAAGCCCATAATGACCTTGGACAAGTCAGGCACAATGTGGGCGTCTCGCTCTTCAGAGCCAGGACTGCAGAGGCCAGGTTCTCCTGGTCGTGGGACAAGGAGCACGGAAGCGTGATCATGGCTGGAATCCGGCTCAAATTCTAGATGTGGAGGGATTTACGGTGAGGAAGAG
>JAAZLY010000169.1 GCA_012799115.1 Bacillota bacterium | reverse complement strand
TGGATGGGAATGCATAGAATCAGCTGCAACATCGGTAAGATTGGTTCGGGTATGAATCGCTTGCTTGCGGGAAGTAAGTTGTAAATCAGCATGAGCAGAAAGGAAATTGTCAGTAAAGCAAGCAAAGACTTGAAGTTCCTAGTTCCAGAGTTCTCTGCCAGCATGTGAAGACCCATAACCTGATAGGCAATCAATAACAGGAAGAAAATGCCCTTGCTCGTTAGATGCGTGGCCCGTTCCACTTCTGTCGAGGTGGTATCCCTAGGTGGAGTCTTTTCTGCGCGAAAAAGGTGAAAGGCAATGGCTGCCAGACCGAAGATAACAATGGATGCGATATAAAGGCGTCTGTGTAAGGGTTTTTGGTTTTTCTCGTTGATGCTTTCTGCAATGCAGAGACCCTGCAACCAGAGCTGGGTCAGCACCGCCGGCAGCAAAAATGGCCAAATTTCCCTAATTTGCATGGTGCACTTCACCTTCCCTGCCCGCAATGATGTCGGGCGAACCTAAGTTGTGGAGAAGAAAAATCCCCTGTCGCGCCTTGACAGAGGATGAAGTATACTATGTGGTTAGAACCAAATAGCTAAAATGACAGAAAGGACCATGAAACCGACAGCAAGATACGTCGTTGCCGTTGAGAGAATTTCCTCGTTCCCCTTGCGTTGGTTGAAGAACATCCGGCTTCCTCCACCGATAGAGCCTAAACCCTCACCCTTGCTCTCTTGCAGTATTACGGCTACGATCAACGCAATACATACAATAAACTGGATAACCATCAAAAAGGTTCCCATAGTCTAGTGACACCTCCCTGCCCATTTATAACGCTACTACGTCATTTTATCACAGTGTTAACCCGCAAGCAAGAGAAAACCGCTAATTCGTAGGCTCACCCACGTCAGCGACGCAAGAAGGACCGATACCATAGAGCGCTATCCTTTAGAATTCGTTCCTGCGTCTCAAAATCAACATAGATGATACCAAAGCGTCTGTCATAACCGAAGGCCCACTCAAAGTTATCCAGCAGAGACCAGACAAAGTATCCCTTCAGGGGTACACCAGATTCAATCGCTCTAGCACACTGGGCAATGTGTGCCTCAAGATAGGACTGACGCTCCTTATCTTTAATTTGCCCATTTTCTAGATGGTCTTCATAGGCAGCGCCGTTTTCTGTTATATAGAGGCGAGTTGGACCATAATCTCTGTGCACCCGTACGAGGAGATCATAAAGCGCTTCAGGATAGACCTCCCAACCCATAGCTGTCACAGACCGTTCTGGTTTTTGTCCTTGAGGTCTTCCGTCCTTATCCGCCGCGATTAAGCCACGGCTGTAGAAGTTGATACCTAAGAAATCATTCGGCTGTGAGATAAGCCCGAGATCTCCAGGTCGAATGGCGGGATCGACCAAGGTCAGCAACTCCTCCATATCTGAAGGATAGCTTCCCTTAAAGATCGGATCTAAGTACCATCTGTTTTGGAAACCGTCGGCCTTCCTCGCCGCTGCTAGATCCTCCGGGCTCGAAGAAGCCGGATACTGAGGTGACAAATTGAGAGTAATTCCAATCTCTGCCGCTAAATTGAGTTGGCGATAGCCCTGCAATGCTAAGCCATGTCCTAAGAGCAAATTGTGGGCAGCCCGCAAATGCGCGGCAAAATCCTTCTTACCAGGGGCATGTTCTCCGTTTCCGTAGCCCAAGAAGGCGGAGCACCAAGGCTCGTTCAACGTGATCCAGGAGGTAACTACGTCTCCCAGTTCATCAAAAACCACCATGGCATAATCAGCAAAGTACTTGGCCGTATCACGGCTCAACCAACCACCCATATCCTCAAGTACCTGGGGTAAGTCCCAGTGGTAGAGTGTGACTGCAGGGGATACTCCGCTCTGGAGCAGTTCGTCGATGAGGCGCTTGTAAAAGTCGATCCCCTTTTGATTGACTCTCCCCCGGCCATCTGGCAAGATGCGTGGCCAGGCAATAGAAAAGCGGTAACTATCCACACCCAGATTTTTGATCAATGCCACATCTTCTTTATAGAGGTGATAATGATTGCAGGCAACATCACCAGTGTCTCCGTTTAACACTTTCCCCGGTGTCTTACTAAAGCGGTCCCATATTGATTCTCCGCGGCCATCTTCAAAAGCGGCCCCCTCAATCTGATACGAAGCGGTGGCTACACCCCATACAAAATCGTCTGGAAATTTCATGTATCTCTCCCCCTAGCACTACGTAGTCCAAGAAGTGGCTCATTAGGCACATTCTACAAATTCCAAAAGCATCCTTCTTTCATCCAACAGAGAGGGATCAAAAACAGAAAGCTCCAGTCCCTGCGAGAGGTCTGGAGCCATTGTATGTCTCTTTTGGCAACATCTAATCAAGAAAATCGCTAACACGATCAAACTGCGAGAGCACTGTATACTCTCCGTCACCAGTTGTGGCCACTAAGACAGCACCATCAATACTAGTGATCAGGGTCCTGCTACCTGCCTTCGAATAGTTACGATAAATGCGTAGCTCTTCGATGGCGTCGCTCATCATCACCGCTACCTCTGCACCAACAGCTTCACGGAAGGGCTTACTCGATGAGGTACCTGCACCATGATGGGGAACTTTCAGCACACCTGAACGCAAGCGTTCACCGTATTTCGCGGCAATTTCCCTTTCAGCATTGGTGTACAAGTCACCAGCAAACAAGAAGGACGAGTCTTTGTAGGTCAGCTTGATCAACAAGGACAAGTTGTTGATAAACTGCGTGCTACCATCAGGATAGCCTTCATAATACTCTATGCCCGATGCAGGGTGCAAGACCTCAACCAACACATCATCGCCAAACATGAAGGTATCTCCTTCAGCCAAGGTGATGTGGGGCGTACCCTTTTCCGCCAACGCGTCCATATAGTTGCGGTAGTGTGATGTGGGATATTCCACTTCGCTGGTGTACACCGCGCCGACTTCGTAGGCACGGATCAGCTGCGCCATGCTCCCGATGTGGTCAACATGGGGATGTGAGGCCACGAGATAGTCAATTCTGGTTATACCAAGGGCCTTGAGCGCGTTGTCAATATCCAAAAACGTGCTTGGGTTACCCGTATCGATAACCATGACTTTGCCATCAGGCGAGGTCAAGATGGTGCTATCACCACTTTTGTCATCACTACGGGTAGTGAGTTTGAGGAAACGGGCGGTAAGCTTGCCTCCATCCTGCGTTGCGTCAAAGATTTGATCATATCGATCAGCTGGTTGTTCAGCAAATACTGTAATGCTCAGGATCAGGATAACGCTTAGAACAAGAGCCAGCCTTCTCATATATCTCATTTCAAGTACCTCCTACAGGACTCTACCTACTTCATAGCAGCTTTGCTCATGCCGGTCATAATGTATTTCTGCAGAATCAAGAACACCAAGACGATGGGAACAATCGCCATGACTGCACCAGCCATGATTTCGTTGTAGTTAGCAGTCTCCATGCCTGCAAAGGTCTGTCTTAACCTCGTTACCCCCACGGCAATGGTACGGTACTCATCCCGCGTTGCCACCATCTTGGGCCAGAAGTAGTTGTTCCAGCCATTGATGAAGGTAATAATGGAAATCGTGATCAAGGTTGGCTTCGTCATGGGGATTAACACATTCCAGATCAGGCCAATCCGTCCTAGGCCATCCACACGACCTGCATCGAGGTAGCTTTCATCCACAGCCTTGAAGGCTTGGCGAAGCATAAAGATAAAGTAGGCACTCACCAGATTCGGAACAATCAGTCCAGGGAAGCTATTGATCCAGCCCACACGGGAGATCATGACGTAAATGGGCACAAAGGTCACCTGAATGGGGACCATCAGGGCGCCCAAAACGAGCATGAATAGGATGTTCTGTCCCTTGAACCGTCCCTTGGCAAAGCCGTAGGCGGCTAGAACTCCGATCACTAATTCGCCGATCATCATGAAAAACGTGGTCACCAAAGTGTTAAAGAGGTAGCGTGCAAAAGGCGCACGGTTAAGCACATTCGGGAAGTTCTCCCATTGGAACTCACGGGGCCAAAGCGTGGGCACGGGGAGCAAGAGCTCGGTGCTTGTCTTCAGCGATGAAATAACCATCCAATAAATCGGGAACAGCATAATCACAGTGACAGTAATGGCTACTAGGTACTGCACTATCCCACGCAGTTTGCCTAGGTTCTTCTTGGTCTGGAGCGACACCTTGTCTTGATAATAACTGGCAATGGCCAAGAGAACGTAACCAAGGACGACGACGACTAGGCCTATCAACCCCGCTCTTAGGAAAGCATTGTGGCTCGAGGCTAAAGTGCCGAGGTTTTGCCGAATCTCAAATTCAGTAAGCCCTTCGGCCATATTGCTCATCTGTACGGAATATTGGACTTTGCCCGCTAGGGCGAGGCCCATGAAGACTATAGCTGCCGCTAGTACAAAGAGCAGAACGTCAAACCATCCAGATTGACGCATTCTGAGTAATAAAGTATCTTGCATCTGAGGCATGTGGTGTCCTCCTTTCTAAGAATCATAACTGACAGACCTGTTTGACCACTTCATCGTAGCCGCGGTACAAACAAGTAGAATCAGGAAGAAGATAACGGAAACAGCAGCGGAACGTGCTGCCCGGAAATCCCTAAACGACAGGTTGTAAATCCACTGGACCACTACGTTTGTAGCGGTGCCAGGTCCGCCGCCAGTCATGACGTCAACAGACTGAAACACTTTCATACTTGCAATAAACGTGGTGACAAACAGGAACAAAGTCGTTGGAGCAAGCATGGGCAATGTAATAAAACGTAGCCGCTGCACGCTATCAGCACCATCGATCTCTGCTGCCTCGTAATAGTCTTTGGGAATTCCCTGCATAGCAGAGAGATAAATCATCATGGCGTAACCAACCACACGCCAAGCAGTGAGGATTAGTACTCCATACAGAGCTGTATCAGCTTGCACTAGCCAGTTTGGACCTTTAATACCAAACAGAGAAAGCGCATAGTTCAAAATACCATAGTTGCCATGGAGGATCCAGATAAAGACGACCGCACTCGTGGCTACAGCAATATACTTGGGCATAAATACCGCAGCACGCATGGCATTGAAGGTCTTGTTCATACGGTTAAAGAGGAGCGCCAACAGAAGGCCCCCGACGAGTGTAATGAACAGCTCCCAAAACGTATAGCGAGCTGTAATGAGCAGCGATTCGCTAAATCGGGTCCAACCAGACTGCAAGAACAGCCAACGGTAATTGCGCAAACCGATAAAGGTTTGAGGATCTGCCACCAACATCCGCATGTCGGTCAAGCTAATGCGTACCAAGTCAATGATGGGGAAGTAGACAAAAAGCATAAA
Source organism: Bacillota bacterium (assembly GCA_012799115.1). Classification (GTDB taxonomy): domain Bacteria; phylum Bacillota; class Limnochordia; order Darwinibacteriales; family Darwinibacteriaceae; genus UBA5420. Next base: position 905 of record JAAZLY010000169.1, on the reverse strand, counting down.
AAAGAACAGAGCAGGTTGAACGCAAAAGAGATCCTTCATGGCTTCCCACGATTGCACGCGCAACATAACCCCATTAAACACTAGCGTAATTCCTACAATCATAATCACAATAGCATTATTCATCACTAGGCTCAACAGAGCGATTGAGACACTGCCGCGTCCCTCACCAAGCAAATCCACCGTTCCAGTAATGGGGATCTCAAAGGACCTAGATTCTTTACGCGCCTCATAAACCACACGGGAAATGTGCTGTAAGGACTCGAGATTGAGATCACCTAAAAGCCAGCCAAAGAGACCGACTCCGAGCACCACTATGCCCAAGACAATTAGGACAAGGGATACAGTTTTTCGACGACTCACATTACCACCTCAAACATAGTAGGGGGGGAGGTAACTCCCCCCAAAGATAACTTAACTGTTCATTCTAGAAGTCTTCTAAGATCTCCTCTACGGTCTGTGCCAGTGTATCCAGGGTTGCCTGAACAGGTGCACCTTCGTTGAAGATGAGAGCCAAGGCATGACGCCATTCGGTTGCGATGGAGTCATATGCTGGATGCAAGTTACGAGGGTTAATCCAACCAGCCATGGACACGATGTTTGCCATTGCAGGTTTACGCTCGAGGTACTCAGCGTATTCAGGGGTTTGCATTACAGACTGACGTGTTGGGAAGTAACCGGTTTTGTCTGCCCAGTAGAGGTTCATTTCTGGGCTAGCCATAAACATCATAAACTGCCAAGCAGCGTTCTTCTGTCTCTGGGTAGCAACGGCAGGAATCAAAATGGTTGCGCCGCCAACTTCACTCTTGAAGCTAACGCCATCTTCGCCACCTGGTAGCCAAGCCATGCCAACTTCAAAGTCGCTGTTGTCTACATAGGTGTCATAGAGCGAACTGGTATGGAATACG
>JAAZLY010000168.1 GCA_012799115.1 Bacillota bacterium | reverse complement strand
CCAAAATCAACGCGGCCGCTACCTCGTTCACTGGCTCCCCTACTTCTTCCTCGTGATTACCTACAGCACTGAGTATCAAAGCGACTTCCTCAGGGGGCATGCCAAGCTCTCGCAAGAAAGGTTCGACCAGCAGCGCGCTAGCAGCTCCGTGATTGACACGCGCCACACAGTTGCCCAAGTCATGGACATAACCCGCAATGGACGCCAACTCCGCCATCCGCTCATCATATCCGAGGCGTTCCAAAATGTTGTGTGCGATGGATGAAACCAGACCTATATGGCGGCGCCCATGCTCCGTAAAGCCCATCGCGGCCAGATTGGCATCGCCCTGCTTGATATAAGCTTGAATACTTGGATGCTTTTGAACGTCAGATAACGTAACAGTCATGGCGCCATCTCCCTTTTTCTCTTAGTCCCACTGAAAACCATTCACAGCCCTTATCCAGTACTCGCGCATATTGCCTTCGTATTGGGCAGCTTCTAGGAATAGGGTAAGGTACACAACGTGATGCTTTTTTTGAAAAATCACTGTCCGGAACATGACTTTCTTGCCATCAGCACCCGTTGCCTCGTAGGCATAGAAGTGCGTTTTGAGATCATTAGAGGTTGTGATCTCACCATTATTCAAGACGGTAATGTTCTTAACCAAAGGCTTATAGCGAACATCGAGGCTGTTTCTGACCGAATCAACATCTGTGCCAGGTTGGCAGTTGACCTCCATCGTAATCGTTCCGTTTTTAAAGGTCATTAGCAGAGTCTGCATACCAAAGATTGAACGTTCGATGTAATTGTCAGCCCCCGAAGGTATAATTGCGCTAAAAGCAGGATCGTCAACGACATACCACCAATAATCTGAATGCTCATGCAGGTAGAAATTGCCAGCCTGTACCGTCTGGGCCCCTAGGAATAAGCATAGAATGATGACACCAAAACAAAAAAACCTGCGCATAGTTATCCCCTTTCTCTTATTTTAGAAGAAAACCACCTTAATGGTGGTTTTGCCACCTGATGGTGGGCGCCGCCTCCGCTAACGAGACGAATCTTCCTATACCGCCTTTGAGCAGCTACGTTAGTCTTTGACTACCTGGCCGATCCCGCTACGAGATACCTTAATTTCGACCTTGTCAGCAACTTTCAGCGTTACATAGTCTTCCTTGAGAGCTACCAACTCACCGTAGATTCCGCCTACAGTCACAATCCGATCGCCTTTCTTCAGCGCATCAAGCATGGCTTTTCTCTCTTTTTGCTGCTTTTGCTGGGGACGGATGATCATAAAATAGAACAGCACGCCAACGATCAAAAAGGGCATCAGGAAACCTACAATCCCTCCGGTGGCAACATCACCAGCTGCTTCTGTCTGTAAAAAGAACATGCACTTCACCTCCTTCGCAACTGCTACCTGAATAATTTCTACTCACCAGCAAAGGTTCCTCTATTTTTCTGTGGCAAAAATGCTTAAAAAATCCCTGCTATACTCCAAGAGCCGGTCCTCTGCAATCGCCTCTCGGATTTCCTTCATGAGGCGGGTCAAAAACGCAATATTATGTAGAGTGGTAAGTCGAATGCCCAAGACTTCATTAGCCTTAAGTAGGTGCCGGATATACCCCCTTGAAAAGTGCTGACAAGTGTAGCAATCACAATCTTCCTCAATAGGATTGAAATCTCTGGCAAATGGTAAGTTCCGAATGGCCATGTTACCCTGGCGCGTAATAACCATTCCATGACGGGCTAGTCGCGTAGGCCAGACACAGTCGAACATATCCACTCCCCTGAGCACACCCTCTACCAAGCAATCCGGGGAACCCACTCCCATAAGGTAGCGCGGCTTATCCCGAGGCATGACGGGAATCAGGTCTTCAAGAACTTCATACATGATGTCCTTGGGTTCTCCCACACTCAAACCTCCGATGCCGTAACCTGGAAAGTCGAGGTCCAAGAGTTCAAGTGCGCTTTCTCGCCGCAGGTCTTTGTACATGCCTCCTTGGACAATGCCGAACAGTGCTTGATCTTCCCTTGTATGTGCTTGTTGGCATCGTTTTGCCCATCTCGTAGTGAGATCCTTTGATTCCTTCACATACTCTCTGTCTGCTGGGTAAGGTGCACATTCGTCAAAAGCCATAATGATGTCTGCACCTAGGTCCATCTGGATCTCCATGGACTTCTCAGGACTAATAAAGTGCTTCGAGCCATCTAGATGCGATCGAAACTGGACCCCTTCCTCGGTTATGGTGCGGAGCGGTCCAAGGCTGAACACTTGGAAACCACCACTGTCGGTCAAAATAGGATGGTTCCAGTGCATAAATCGATGTAAGCCCCCGGCTTCAGCCACCACATCACTGCCTGGGCGCAGATACAAGTGATAGGTGTTGCTTAATATGATCTCTACGCCTAGTTCTTCGAGTTCATGAGGTGTGGTAGTCTTCACTGTAGCCTGGGTACCTACAGGCATAAAAACCGGAGTTTCAATGACACCGTGGGTCGTTTGAACCCGCCCAAGACGAGCACGGGTGTTACTAGATTCATGAGTCACTTGAAAGTTTAAAGGCACTTGGTTTCTCCCTTCACGTAAGTAGCATGCAATCACCAAAGCTGAAGAACCTATACTCTTCCCTAACAGCATGCTCGTAGGCCTGCCGCGTTACTTCTGAACCTGCGAACGCAGAGACCAACATTAAGAGACTTGACTTGGGCAAGTGGAAATTCGTTAGCAGTACGTCAACAACTTTAAAGGAATAACCTGGGTAGATGAAAATGTCTGTCCACCCGGATCCTGCTCGAACCAGCCCGTTTTGATCCGCAAGCGTCTCCAAAACCCGTACTGAGGTTGTCCCTACAGCAAAAACCCGCCCTCCCGATTGTAGGCGGTCATTTATGATCCTTGCACTTTCCTCTCCGAGCTCATAGTATTCCTCATGCATAACATGATCCTGAACAAACTCGGCCTTGACAGGTCTAAAGGTCCCGAGACCTACATGTAGCGTGAGGGGGCAGACAGCCACACCAAGCCCCTCGATCTCCGTTAGCACTTCCGGAGTAAAATGCAGTCCTGCAGTGGGTGCTGCTACAGAGCCCGAGCGTTTGGAATATACTGTCTGATATCGTTCTGGATCATCAATCTTCTCATGAATATATGGAGGCAAAGGTGTCTCACCGAGGGTCTCTAGAATCTCGTCAAAGTCGCCTTCATAGGTAAACTCAACGAGACGTCCGCCACTAGCAGTCGTCTCCACGACTTTGCATGATAGAAAAGGGGAAAACACAATCTCTGCTCCAGGACGCGCCCTCTTACCCGGTTTCACCAGGACTTCCCATCGTCCTTGTTCATGGGGTCGCAAAAGAAGAATCTCCACCACGCCTTTGTTTTCACCAAAGAGGCGGGCAGGAATCACCCTTGTATCATTGAGTACTAATACATCGGATGGACGCAGGTACTCAGTAATGGCACTGAAACTGCGATCTTCAATTCTACCTGTATCTTTGTGAACCACAAGCAATCTCGATTGGTCACGCTGCTTGAGGGGCGTTTGGGCAATTAGTTCATCTGGCAACACAAAATCAAAATCATCTACTCTCATAATCTAGCTTAGAGGTCTCCTTTAATCGCTGCCACTGAGAAGTCCATATTATATAGGTCGGTCCTTGTGACGGTGCTAGTATTTTCCTTCGTCCAGCGTGCAGGAGTCAGGGCAGGTCGTACCGCCTCCACATTGGCCTGTAGACTTGTAGTCCTACTCAAAGAGCTGGAGTCTTCCCCCACTTCAGGCACTTCATTCATGGTCAACCTAGTCTCCGGCCTCTGCGGGATCACTGGGCTCGCAGGCACGTTGTTTGCGGGCATCTGAATGGCAATATACCTAGACGGGATAATACCCGCCAGTTTGGCTTCCGTTTGCAGAGAACGGGGGACTTGCCAAACTCGCACTTGGGCAAGCTGTGTGCCGACAAAAGCCTCAGCTATGGCCCTTTCGATCTCCGCATGTTCACCCACTCCGCTACCTGGGTTCTTTGATTCTACCAACTTCGCATTCTGGCTTTTTTGCGATGCAATCGTCACAACCACTTCATTTTGTCCCTGTTTGATATATCCCATGGTTTTCGCCTGGTTCGTAATCTTGGTCAACGCTGGTTTCAGGGCATCTCCCACCACATCCAGGCGGGCGACCAAGTCTTTTCCGTCACGGTTTAAACCTTCGACTGACAAGACCTTTTGGGCATCGGAAATCTGTAGTTCAATGCTGGGATTGATATCCAAAGTGATGATAAAGGCAGGTGCGATAGAAGTCGGAATGAGACTCCCAGAGATCATGGGCCAGGTTCCCACCAGTGCCAAGAACAGTGTAGCCGCCAAGCCCAATTGCCATACATTTAAGCGTTCTCGCTTAGGAGTATAGCGAATCTCCTGTCCCACTTGAACATGTTTCTTAAAAGGGACCTTAATAAACTCCCCCTGAGAAGTTAGGATAATTACTTGGTTTTTCGGTCCAATCTCCACAACAACCCCACTATGTCTCACTTGGGTCCCCTCCTTTTCACACTGGTCGGTTTAGATATTCTCGCAGATGGTAAAAATCACCAACTAAAACTAGGGTAAGGGCTATTATGTACTTCCGCTGCCGCTCGAGTGTCTTACGACTGACCTCCACCCGCTCCTCCAGTTCTTTCAGGGGAAGCGACTTCTTTGTCGTCAAGCAGGCTAGGAGTTCTGGCTCAGCCGCCAAGGTTCTGGCCACCTGTAAGGCTCGATCTCGTGCATCTTGATGCTTCGGGGAAATCTTGACGAGATCCGAAAAGCGGATGCCATAATGACTAAGGAGTTGGTCTAGGCGAAAAATCTCTTCTCGGCGCTCCTCAGTCTCTTCTTGAATTTGTAGTACGGCTTGTGCCTCCTTGGACTCAATCCGTTGGATAACGCTCTCTTCTTGCTCATCCCGCTCAAAGCTAGAAAGAGGGATCTCTTCCGTCTTTCTAGATTGGCGCCTGAAGTAATCCACCATGCGGCGTTTGATCACAATTTCTGCAAAACTGAGGAAGGATGCTCCGCCATCAACATTGTAGGAATCAATGGCTTCGTTGAATGCGATCATGGCTATACTTGCCTCGTCATCGCGCCCCAAAACCAGGTATTTTCTGCAAGAAGCAGAAGCCACCCTCAAGTAGAATGGACGATAATCTTGTAGGATCTGTTCTCGAACGCGGGTATCGCCTTCTTTCGCTTTGACGACAAGTTCCGTTAATTGACTGCGTTCATCTGGTTGATAGGCATGTGTGATAGTCATCGCTGAACCTCCCTTGACAAGTTTCGCCAGAATGAGTATTGGTATGAGGGTGGTTACTCATAACCAAATTCTTTGAGGGCGCCTGGCTTGTTGCGCCAATCCTTCTTTACCTTAACCCATAGATCGAGAAAAACCTTGACGCCAAGGAGTTTTTCGATCTGAAGGCGTGCTCCTGTCCCAACTTCCTTGAGCATCTTACCCTCTTTGCCAATGACAATTCCCTTCTGACTTTCCCGCTCTACATAAATCGTTGCCCTCACGCGCATCAGGTTTTTCTTAGGATCCTCTTTTATTTCGTCCACATCAACAGCGATGGAGTGGGGGATTTCCTCTTCGGTGCGAATCAAGAGTTCCTCGCGGATAAACTCTGCTATGACAAAGCGCTCTGGGTGATCTGTTATCCAATCCTCTGGGTAATACTGGGGTCCTTCCTCTAGACGCTCGACGATGGCATCAACGAGTGTATCAAGACCGATACCTTCTAGTGCAGAGACACCTAGAATTTCTGCAAAATCTCTCTTCTCCTTCATATCGTGCAGGAACCGCTGTTGCTGTTCACTTGCCACTTGATCCGCCTTATTGGCGACAAGGATGACTGGCTGATCAACCACAGCTAGTTCCTGCAAGACATGCTCCTCCACAGAAGTCCAGTTTCCCATCTCCACAAGCCAGAGGACCAGATCCACATCCTCTAAGGCATGAAATGTGCTTTTCACCATATACTCACCGAGTTTATGCAAGGGCTTGTGCAAGCCTGGGGTATCCAGAAAGATAACTTGGGCACCTTCCAAGGTTAAGACACATTGGATCGTGTTACGGGTTGTCTGTGGCTTATTCGAGACAATCGCCACCTTATGACCTAAAAGGGCATTGAGGAGCGTAGACTTACCCACATTCGGGCGTCCTACCACCGCAACAAAACCCGAACGATAGCCTGTTTTTTTGTCACTTGGCATTAGTGTCGCCCCTCCTGAATTAGAGCTTTGGATGTAAACGCGCCGGGCAAAAGTTCTCCAAAGGTTGTCTCCACCATATCACCCTTCGTGTTTCCCAAAAAAACAGGGGTCTGAGGATCGAAAAACTCCGCCATAACCTGTCTACAGACGCCGCAGGGTGTCACAGGATGAGGCGAATCTGCCACCACGGCCAGTCCCACAAACTCCTTTGCCCCTTCGGAAATCGCCTTAAAAATTGCAGTGCGTTCAGCACAATTCGACGGACTGTACGCCGCGTTTTCTATATTACACCCAGTAAAAACCCTGCCCTCGACCGTCAGCAGTGCTGCGCCAACCTTAAAGTTGGAATAAGGGACGTAAGCTTGATCGCGAGCTCGTAAAGCTATCTCCATCAGTTCCTTGCCAGTCATGGTTATCCCACCTTCATGGTACCAAATAGTCTCTTAGAATGATGTAACCAACCCACAGCGCCGTGAGGGCCGCAACGAGAACTGCACCTGCAGCAATATTTTTAACGATCCCAGCCAAAGGATGATACTCCTTGGTGATCAGATTCACCACTTCCTCAAAAGCGGTATTGAAGAGCTCTGCCACAAACATCATACCGATGGTAAGAATCAGGATCAAAAACTCTAAGCGAGGAACCCCTAATAGCCCTGCAAGAAGCAGTACTACAAGGCCCGCGACTAAATGAATTCGCATATTTCTCTCTGAGCGGAACACATACAAAATGCCCCGCCAAGCATCTCTAAAGCTGTCATAAAGACGTCGATGCTTCATCTTACTCTCTCCCTAAGTCAAGCTCTCCTAGCACCTGCTCTTCCCTCTCCCGCATACTCCTTTGCTCGTCGGGGGTGTGGTGATCATAGCCAACTAGGTGGAAGAACCCATGAACAGCAAGATATAAAACCTCACGGGTTACACTGTGACCATATTCCTCCGCCTGATCTCGGGCCCGTTGGAGGGAAATCACAATATCGCCCAACGTCGTCGGTATCTCTGCAAGAACTCCAAAGTCATCCTCATCGTCTTGAGGAAAAGACAACACATCGGTAGGTTCATCGATACCGCGATAGTCTCGATTCAGCTCTTGAATTGCAGTGTCATCCACAAAAGTCACGCTAACTTCAATGTCACCTTGGAGACCTTCGAGCTGAGCGGCCAGGGCAAAAGCCCTAGTAATGAGTTCTTCATAATGCCCTAGATCCTCGGATTCAAGTTCATTGTTTATCAGAACTTCCATTCTTCGCCTTCTTCCCCTCGATTTCTTCCTTTGTAATCTGTTCAGGATACTCTACCCGAGCGTGGAACATACCCATAATAACCTTGGTAAACGCATTAGCTATCCGATCCATGTCATGGAATGTCAAGTCACTCTCGTCAAGTTCACCAGAGTTTAGGCGGTCCTTAATTATCTTACGTACGAGTCCTTCAATCTTGCCAGGATTCGGTTTCGATATGGAACGCACGGCAGCCTCTGTGGCGTCCGCTAAGGAGACAATGGCAACCTCTTTACCCTGAGGTTTCGGACCAAGATATCTGAAGTCTCTTTCTTCCACCGAGTCATCCTCACTTGCTTCACAGGCTCTGTGGTAGAAGAACCGGACCAAATCGGTTCCGTGATGCTGGGCAATGAACTGGGTTACGACAGGGGGAAGTTTGAACTCATTGGCTAGTTCCATCCCGTCCTTAACATGAGATGTAATAATCAAGGTAGAAAGTGACGGTGCCATTTTGTCGTGGGGGTTATCCTTTCCCACCTGGTTTTCTACAAAGAAATAGGGTCGCCTTAGCTTACCAATATCATGGTAATGGGAACCAACTCGTGCCAGCAGTCCGTCCGCCCCAATAGCATCCGCGGCTGCTTCCGCAAGGTTTCCCACCAAAATACTGTGATGATACGTCCCAGGAGCTTCGAGCATCAACCTCCGCAGAAGTGGATGGTTTGGATTCGAGAGCTCCAGAAGGCGAATTGGGGAGGTAATCTTAAATAGACTCTCCAAGTAAGGTAAGGCCCCAATGGCAATAACAGAAGCCAGTACACCCGACAGGAGTCCTAAATAGCTATGAAGGACAAGCTCCAGATTTTGCCCTGCTAGTCCCAGAGAAATCAGTAAGAACACATTAACGCCACCTACGATAAAACCAGCGCGCATCACATCTCCCCGTTGACTCACCTTCGATACACTGAGAACGGCCACCAAACCACCTATCAGGGCTAGAATCGTGACAACCCAGTTCATCTCAAAGACTAAGCCAAGGATGACTGCCAACACAACGGTGGCAATACTCGCCACTCGGGCGTCAATGAGCAACGTTAAGAGTAAGCCTAGTAGAGCCGATGGATTCAAATAGGCTGCTTCTGACCAATTGATTACGCTAAAGAGCTTACCAATCGCTACAACCGCAACCAGTACAGAGCCAACAAGGGCTACCTGGGTGCCATTTTGTAGCACATTCGGATGATCTTGACGTAAGGAAAATGTAATAAACGTCATCATACCGATGACTGTTAAGATCATCCCTGCTAGGACCCCATAGTCGCGACCTGTCTTAATCAGGCCAACATCTGTGAGAAGCCTAATGTGTTCGGGCCGTACGACATCGCCTTTCCGAACGATAATCTCACCCTGCATAATACGAACAGGTTCTACCGCGTCATAGGCTTCTTGCCGAGCGAGATTTACCTTCTCTGTATCAAGCACCAAGTTAGGCTGAATAAGCTGTCTACCAATGATCGTGGCTGCATGGGCCGGTTCGCCCCGTAGAGAACTCTTATCGATCTCCGCTTCAAAAGCATCACGGGCGTCCCTCAGTCCATCCTCACTAATCCTCTCGGCCATCGTAGCCAAGACTAAGTCCGTGGTGGTCTGAGCAAACTGATCAAACTCTGCAAAGGACAGAGCTGCGATAGCTTCTAAAGAAAGCTTTGGGATCTCCATCTTCCAGTCCCGGATCAGACGGCGTTCAATCTCCGAAACAGACAAAACTTCTGGCGTTGACTCAAAGCCCACGTCCTCGACCTGATCTGGTGCAATCCCTGAGCGAAGCAGATTCAAGATTCCAGTAATGTTTTCTTCTACCCGCAGTACAATCGCTTGATTCTGAAGGTAATAGGCTGGATCCTCGTTGGCCTGCAAGACGACATGTCGAGCCGCCTCTTCCCGCAAACGCTCTGTCTCTTCTGTATTCACTGCTGTGAGCGGTGCAGCGAGATCTTTCTTCGCAACCTGGCCCACCTCAACGTCTACACCCTGTGGTAATGCATTGATCAGTAGGATCCCCAATAGAAAGACAGCAATGAGTCCACCTGAGAACCACTGCCGAAAAGTAGTCTGTCTAAAAAGGTCTGGCAAGAGTCGTGATGCTGTTGGTTTTGCACTGCTCTTCTTCTTGCGTTTCACCATGCGCCTCCTAGGATTGCTTATCATAAGAATCATAGGCTTGAATGATACGCTGCACTAAAGGATGACGGACAACATCACTCTCGTGGAGGTAACAAAAGCCTATGCCTGCAACATTTTTTAGAACCTTCTGAATCTGAATCAATCCAGATGTCTTCCCGCGGGGCAAGTCCACCTGCGTGATGTCACCTGTTACCACAGCCTTAGAGCCAAAGCCCAAGCGAGTCAGGAACATCTTCATCTGCTCTGGTGTACAGTTCTGGGCCTCGTCCAGAATGATAAAACTATCATCGAGTGTACGACCCCGCATATAGGCTAAGGGCGCGATCTCAATGATCCCCTTCTCCCTATACTTCAGATACGTTTCCTGTCCTAATATATCATAAAGAGCGTCGTACAGTGGCCGCAAGTAAGGGTCAACCTTATCTTGTAGATCGCCTGGTAAGAACCCGAGGTGTTCTCCTGCTTCTACTGCTGGACGTGTTAGAATCAGCCGTTCAACTTCCTTCTTCTTCAAGCTGGCGACGGCTGCGGCCATAGCGAGGTAGGTCTTGCCTGTTCCAGCAGGCCCTATACCGAAAACAATATCATTGCGAGAAATGGCCCCAATGTAACGCCGCTGACCAGAAGTCTTAGGTCTAATGATCTTACCCCTATGCGTGGCCACCACCACATCGGCGCTCAATTCGTTCAAGTCTGTAGACTCTCCGTTCTCACTTAATTGAATCGCATAATAGACATCATGGCTTGTCAGGTTCGTTCCCAGACTTGCGATATTGGTGAGAGCCTTCTTGGTCTTGCTTACAGCCTCATCCGAGCCACTTATCAAAAGCTCCAGACCACGGGGTACAATCTTCACGCCAAAAGCAGACTCGACTAAGCGCAAGTTCTCATCTCGCTTGCCGCTGACCGCTTGGGCATGTTCGTTATCTCGAAGGCGTAATATCTGACTCAATGCATCAACCATCCTTTGGTGTCATCGTATGCCCCTATTATAAGCAAAATGGGGCCGAAGTGCAAATCAATGCGTTCTAAAGAGCCCGATGTCCCCAAGGACTTCTACCTGCACTGTAACCCGTATGCCATCTCCATCTGCTAGAAAATCTACCCTCTGCCTTTCCTCCCGGACTTGTTCCCGCTCAACCCCCTGTCGAAGCAAGCTCTCCCAAGCGAGTTGAAGAGCAATCCTTTCAGCCTCCTGTCTCGGAACCGACACTTTTTGGTACTCTACTTCCCGATAGTTGATTTCAGTCAGACGGAGGGGAACCATGGCTCTACCCAAAGACAACTGCCACTCTCGTTCACTTGGTATATGCGTTTCCTTCGGAGCACTTCGACCTAGGGGGATCTTGATCGAACCTATGGTAACCAAGTACTGTCTATGACTCTTTCCGGTGTAGATCGGTTCCCACCTGGTGAGGGCTGCCTCACCTACCCCTTCATACCACACTCGCGCCTTAACAACTCCCTGGGCAGCTCCAGACTGTTTGCGACCGTGGGCGTCATAGTATTCACCTGAGACAAGCAAATCGCCCTGGCGCACTGTATCAGAAACTCTCACTTTCGCTGTGCCACGTAAGACAAAGACTTCGGTTACCACCCCGTCTTGGGCCGCGTACAGGTTGCCGGGACCTGTGTACTCCCCTTGCGGCTGATCCCGCTCTGTCAAAACGATCTCTAAGCGAGTTCCCTTCATCTTGACCTGAGCCCAGGCTAAAGTCGGAAACTGCTTTAAGAGCACCCCTTCGATCAAGCGGGGTTGAACCACACTTCGGGCGACTCCGCTGCGTAGGCCCAGATCAGCTACTACCTCCTTTAGAGCTTCTGTCGGAATGGATTCTCCACCACTGACTTCGATAAACCAAATGAAGTTGGATAAGTAGGACATGAGAGCAAGGGACACCAAGAGACCGATTGCCAAGAATGTACGATGGCGAAACTTGCCAAAGAAGAAGGGCGCACCATGCTTGTCTAGGATGGATACACTGATTTGTGAATCCCAGAGTAAGGGTCTGAGGCGCCTAAAGTCCTTAACCTTTAGACGCGCAAGCATTACATCGACCGTGGGGCGCTCCACCTTGTGTAGGACAATGTCGAGTTCTGCCATCTTATTAAGAAGCCGTTCTAGCCCCGGTCCCCGTAAGCGAACGGTTACATACCCGTACCACCACATCCAAAGAGAGATCATGTTAACATCACCTGTCGGATCTTGCCTGAGATTCTGATTTCACTTGAAGAAAAGGAGACGATTTCTAGGTTGCTGCCCATCACCTCGATCATCCCCTGGATTGACCTAGTCTTAATGCAGTCCCTTGTGTACCCAACAAGTCCTTTGTGATTGACAATATGCACTTCCGCGTCGCCCATAAGATGAATGGTAGCCTGATCAAGAAGGACTTCCGAAGGTAAATCCAAAGTATGAGCAACTTTCCTCTTCAAGTTTTGTTTCAGAGCTGGCCCCATTGTCTACCTCCTCTCTCCTAAAATTATGCAATAAAAAGAAGGTTAGACCCCCTGGACCTAACCTTCTATTCTAAGTCTAGTCTTACTAAATGAGCATACGCCCGTCCTTGAAGTATACTGGCTCACCCGAACGTGCCGAGCGATAAATCGCCTCGAGAATTTCCGTAACAATCATGGCCTGTTCTGGTAAGACCAAAGGCGGCGTATCGTTTATGATGCTCTCAATCCAGAGCCTTGCTTCCCTGTCTGCCGCTGATTCCGTCTTCCCATCATAGAAGGCAACTCCACCTGTATCGAGGGACGGATTCTTCGTGTACAGCCTACCGAACTCCTCGCCATTAATCCTCAGTCCGTCCTCCATATCCGCTCCGCCTTCGGTTCCATGGAGAATCGTTCTTGCCTCACCTGGGAAGAGGGTGTTCAACGCCCAACTCGATTCGAGAATAATCGTAGCCCCGTTTTCCATAACGATAAAGCCAAACGCGGAGTCTTCTACTTGAAACTTCTTTGGATCCCATGGGCCCCAAGCATTAGCAGCATTCTCACGCTTGTTCAGCTTGTGATAAACAGTACCTACTACATACTTAGGACGATAATTATCCATCATCCAGAGCGTCAAATCCAAGGCGTGTGTACCGATATCAATGAGCGGGCCTCCGCCTTGTTTCTCCTCGTCTAGGAAGACTCCCCAAGTGGGTACCGCCCGGCGCCTTAGCGCCCTGGCCTTAGCCATATAAATCTCTCCAAGATCCCCTCGTTCACAAGCCTTCTTCAAGTACTCGCTATCACTACGGTAACGACTTTGATATCCAATGGTAAGTTTCTTACCTGTGCGCTCAGCTGCTGCCAACATCTCTCTAGCTTCAGCAGCTGTCTTGGCCATGGGCTTTTCACACATGACATGCATGCCCGCCTCTAAAGAGGCTACCGTGATCTCCGCATGGGAATTGTTTGGAGTACAAATGTGCACGACATCTAAGGACTCTTTGTCTAAGAGCTCTCTGTAGTCTTCATACACCCGAGAACCTTGCACACCGTAGTCCTGGGCAGCCTTCTCAGCTCTAGCGACCTCGATATCGCAAAATGCGACCATTTCTACATTCTCTAGTTTGGCCAGGCTTGGCATATGTTTACCATTAGCGATGCCTCCACAGCCTATAATGCCGATCTTCAGTTTCTGATCCACAAACAACGTCCTCCTTGTGTTTATCCTTACCGACTAGGCCAAGCCCTCTTAGCACGAGGTTCACGTATGATCTCCGAGAGCACGATGGCATCAGCCCATTGCGATCCCAAGGGCTTCATGGTTTCATCCAAACCAGGTTCACTTTCTTGAGGCATTTGCCTCCATCCACCGTCCTCATCGTCGTCACTATCATCCCAATCCTCCCAGTCATCTCCCTCAGAGTCTTCCATTCTCTGGTTCTGGAACTCACGAAGGTTCTCGATGATCGCGAGATGCAATCCATCCTCCCCATGGAGCTCTTCGGACATCTCCTCAACAAGAATACCCTCCTGCGGTAATGTCTCAGGAAAGCCATCTGCACGTGTGACATCGAACAAGTCGTGTCCATCAATGGATGGTCGCCCTTGCCTCGCCCTATCCGCAGCTGCCTTTCTCAGAAGGCTACTTAGGATCATAACTGCTACATAAAGCAGTAGTCCTATCGTTCCCCTCATGGCCCTCACCTACCGCTTTGTCTCGTCGTCTTGGGAACTAGGATCCCTGTCGGGACGCCGGCCACCAATACTCTCTCGCATGTTGGTGTCGGCCATAATGTTCTGCATACCATAGAAATCCATAACGCCCAGATTCCCTTCCCGAAGGGCATCTGCAATAGCTCGTGGGACTTCTGCTTCAGCTTGCACAACTTGCGCACGCATTTCTTGAGTCTGGGCCCGCATCTCTTGTTCTCGGGCCTGAGCTGCAAAGCGCCTTTCCGCAGCCTTCGCCTGGGCGATGTTCTTGTCCGCCTCGGCCTGATCCATCTGTAGACGAGCACCAATATTGCGCCCAACATCCACGTCTGCAATATCAATAGAAAGAATCTCGAAAGCAGTACCAGAATCAAGACCCTTATCAAGGACGGTCTTAGAGATTAAATCGGGATTTTCCAGAACGGCTTCATGGCTGGAACTCGACCCAACAGTCGTAACAATACCCTCACCGACTCTGGCGATAATGGTGGCTTCACCCGATCCTCCAACCAAACGGT
>JAAZLY010000167.1 GCA_012799115.1 Bacillota bacterium | reverse complement strand
CTCTTAAGAGAACAGACCCAGCCCACTCTAGCCCTTTACGCTTCGGGAGGTACGGTGAGAGTTAGGTTGGCGGTGAAAGCAGCAAATCAGGCCGACGGTTATGAACGTATGGCTCCAGTGGAGAGTGAGATTCGCCGTCGGACCGCCGAATATCTCTATGGTACGGATGGCGAAACTCTCGAGGCAGTAGTGGCTAGACAGCTCTTGGCTAAGGAGCTAACCTTGGCTTTGGCGGAGTCTTGTACCGGGGGATTGATCAGCCATCGCTTGACGAATGTTCCTGGGAGTTCGGGTTTTCTAGAACGGGGATTCGTCGTCTACAGCAATCGAGCCAAAGTGGAGGAAATCGGTGTTTCACAATCGACTCTCGATCGATTTGGGGCGGTAAGCGAAGAGACTGCAAGAGAAATGTCAGAGGGGGCCCGCAAGAAGGCCCGGACTGACTTGGCTGTGGCTGTCACCGGTATTGCTGGACCTGGGGGCGGTACCCAAGCCAAACCTGTAGGCCTCGTATACATGAGTCTAGCCTCGGCTGGTGATACTATTGTTCAGCGACACCTTTGGAAGGGTACGCGTGAACAGATTAAGAACAGGGCAGCTCTCATGGCATTGCGCCTTTTATGGCAAGCTACAAAATGAGTTATGCGTAATCGGGAGGCGGATCAATATGCAAGGATTCACAAAGGACCGGCGCAAGTACTTACCGGTTCTTTTCGTGTTCTTGGGGCTAATCCTGTTTATCAATCTTTTCTCTTCCACAGACTTTCAGTTGCTTTCCTTCATGATAAACTTACAGGTCAAGCTCGGACACGCCGCCCGGACAAGTGTGCGCTTACCACCTGTTGGGCAGCTTTATGCTCCTACGCATTGGTTGCCGATACGGCTCAAGGCGGAACTGCGGGGTGTGGACCTCAACTTGTTGAAGACTGTTGCCTTCTCGCCCAATCTTGATTCACCGGAGATGTTAGAGGCCATCAAGCAAGAAGCCCTAAGGATACTCCTTCTTTTTTTCCTTAAAGTGGTGGCCCTTGGTGTCTCGGGGTCTGTGTTCTTGCTCTTCATAGGGGGTATTCGTCAGCCAAGGCAGCTCTTTCTAGGGGGCGTAGCTGCAGCTCTGGTTATAGTCCTACTTGTCGGTGTCCTCTACGCCACCTACGATATTTCGGGCTTCGAACATCTAGAATACGAAGGGATGATCGAAGCGGCCCCTTGGATACTAGGTTTGGCTTGGGATGCGGTAGCACAAGTGGAAGAACTGGGTAAACGGGTTCAGGTCTTGGCCAGCAATTTATATTCTGCATTGCAGGAGTTGGAGAACCTCGGTCCCCTAGGTCTTGTCCAGGCAGACGTCCTTGTTCTTCACGTATCGGATATCCACAACAATCCGATTGCCTACAGCTTTGCAAAACAAGTTGTGGATAGTTTCCCAGTGGACTTTGTTGTCGATACAGGGGATCTAACAGACTGGGGTACAGCATTGGAAATGGAGATCACTGGCCGCATCGAAGACCTCAAGGTTCCCTATCTGTTTGTTACAGGAAATCATGACTCTCCCGAGGTGCTGAGAAAATTGACGTCGGTAAAGAACGCGGTCTTGATCACTCACCAAGAGCAAGTTATTCAAGAATTGCGTGTTGCTGGCACAGGAGACTTGGTCGCAGACACCTATTTGGCCACACCTGCATCACCAAGGGAGTTGGAAGCCTACGCTAGTGAGCTTAACGAAGTCTGGGGCAAAATAGCAGATAAACCAGATATCTTTATGGTGCATAACCACTTGGTTGCAGAGGCCTTGGAACCCGGTCTCTTTCCTCTGGTTACCTATGGTCATACCCATCTTTGGGGCCTACACGAACGTGGAGCAACAGTCTACAGCAATGCGGGAACAACGGGAGCAGCAGGTATCCGTGGGTTTCAGGGCCGAGAACCGTTGCCCTATAGCCTGTCTTTACTCTACTTTAAACGAGACGCAGATGGTAAGCTCCGTCTAGAGGCCGTTGATGGGGTGCATGTAACCGGACTTGGAACGAGTTTTTCTTTACAAAGAACATTTATCGATGGCAGGAATAGCGACGATGGTGTAGAAATAGGTCTTTGATGTCCACTAGTGTGGGTAGATCTGCTTTCCGGGGGGAAACGCTGAGGGCTGGCAGGATCTGATACAGGTCTTGTCTGGCAGGTTTCTCCTTTTTCTATGACTCAAGGGCGAACACCTGTTTTAAATGAGAGAGGAGACGTGAAGATTTGACGAATGAAAAACAAAAGGCGTTAGAGCGTGCTGTGCTCGATATCGAAAAGCAGTATGGTAAGGGTTCTATCATGAAACTTGGCGAGAATACTGCACGGAATGTTGCCGCTATTCCCACAGGATCACTGTCACTCGACGTCGCCCTAGGCGTGGGCGGAATACCAAGAGGGCGGATTATTGAGATCTATGGACCTGAATCCTCCGGGAAAACCACGTTGGCACTCCATGTCATAGCCGAAGTACAAAAGCGAGGGGGTATAGCTGCTATCGTTGACGCGGAACACGCACTCGATGCGGGCTACGCCAAGAAACTAGGCGTCGATACGGATAACCTCTTGATTTCCCAGCCTGACTATGGTGAACAGGCATTGGAGATCGCTGAACATCTAGTACGGAGCGGTGCGGTGGAGATTGTGGTCGTAGACTCTGTTGCAGCCTTGGTACCTCGAGCCGAAATCGAGGGCGAGATGGGTGATTCACATATGGGTCTCCAAGCCCGTCTCATGTCCCAAGCCTTGCGCAAATTAACTAGCGCTATCGGAAGGTCCAATTGTACAGTTATATTCACGAACCAGCTACGAGAGAAAATCGGAGTTATGTTCGGTAATCCTGAAGTGACCACCGGTGGACGAGCATTGAAGTTCTATGCTTCAGTACGCTTGGATATTCGCCGAATTGAAACGATCAAGCAGGGCAATGAGATGATCGGCAATCGTACTCGCGTTAGGGTAGTTAAGAATAAGGTAGCACCACCCTTTAAGGAAGCAGAGTTTGACATTGTCTATGGCATAGGCATTTCACGTCATGGCGATATTCTCGATCTGGCTGCCGACGCTGATATCATCACAAAGAGTGGCTCATGGTATTCCTACGGCGATTTGCGCCTAGGGCAAGGTCGGGAGAACGCGAAGGATTTCTTGCGTGACAACCCCGAACTAACCGACGAAATCGAAGAGAAAGTCAGAATAGCCAAAGGTCTGGTGAAGACCGAAGAAGTGGTTGACGATCTTGGAACAAAAGAAGAATAACGCTAAAGTTCAGGCCCTTAGGCTCCTGACGGTTCGAGATCGTAGTGTAGAAGAGTTGCGTGAGCGTCTTGGGCGACAATTTACCGAAGATGAGACGAATCAAGCCCTAGAGTATCTTGCGGGGTTTGGTTACCTCGATGATTTGAGAGTTGCACAAAATTATGTTCAATATCGCAATCGTCAGCGCCCCACGGGAAACTACCTTTTGCGCATCGAACTACGTCAAAAGGGAATCAAGGATGAATACATCGAACAAGTCTTGAATCCACCCGATATCGAGTATGAGTTGGCCCTCGATCTGGCGACGCAACGTCTGCGTTCTTTGGAGCGTTTTGAAAAAAATGTAGTAGCCCGTCGCCTACAAAGTCTGCTAGAACGCAGGGGTTTTCCAGGAAGTCTAGCTAGAAGAGTAGTTAGTGAACTGCTTGACAGAGATCCTGAAAACGAATACAATTAATACGGGCTGTTGACATAATCAGCCTCAGTTATTCGAAAACGATATGAAAAAGTCTTGCAGAAAAGTGATCTCAAACACGGAAAAAAGCTGAGTTTCGGCTCAGCTTTCTTTTCTAGGTTTTTTGGAAGGAGGAGGTGAACAGTATCGATTTGTTAGTAACATTAGTTCAATATGGATTGATTGCAGTTGTGGCACTGTTTGCGGGATATTTCCTTCGCAAGAAGTCTGCAGAAGCAACCATTCGATCAGCGGAAGAGGAAGCACGCCGCATCATTCAAGAAGCGGAGCGTGATGCGGAGACCAAGAAGCGCGAGGCCTTGGTTGAGGCTCGAGAAGAAATTCACAAGAACCGATCCGAGATCGAGAAAGAGTCCAGAGAGAGGCGCGCAGAGTTAAACCAGATGGAACGTCGTCTTTCCCAGAAAGAAGAGACTCTGGATAAACGTAGCGATGCACTCGAACGCAAGGATGAGACTCTACAGCGGAAAATACGCGAAGTAGAGCAGCGGCAGGCTGAAGTGAGTGAAGTCCTCGATAAGCAGCGTCAAGAGCTAGAACGTCTCTCACACCTAACAACAGAAGAGGCTCGAGAGCTGATTCTCAAGACGGTGGAAGACGAAGTTAAGCATGAGACTGCAATCATGATCCGGGAATTGGAGACTCAAGCACGGGAAACAGCTGAGAAGCAAGCCCGTGATATCATCTCCCTGGCAATTCAGCGTACGGCGGCTGATCACGTTGCCGAGTCCACCGTATCGGTGGTACCGCTACCTAATGACGACATGAAGGGGCGGATTATTGGCAGGGAAGGTAGAAATATTCGAGCATTGGAGACTCTTACGGGCATCGATTTGATTATTGATGACACTCCCGAAGCAGTCATCCTCTCCGGCTTTGACCCTGTACGAAGGGAAGTTGCCCGCATAGCTCTCGAACGACTTATTGTTGATGGTAGAATCCATCCAGCCAGAATCGAAGAGATGGTTGAAAAAGCTCGCAAAGAGGTTGATGCGGTCATTAGAGACGCCGGTGAACAGGCAACGCTAGACACGGATGTGCATGGCTTGCATCCCGAATTGATTAAGTTGTTAGGAAGACTACGTTTTCGAACTAGCTATGGTCAGAATGTGTT
>JAAZLY010000166.1 GCA_012799115.1 Bacillota bacterium | reverse complement strand
TTGGACGATTCGGTGAGCTTACCCAAAGACGTGGACCAGAATCAAAGGGGCCTGAGGGAATGGCGCATTGGGGGAGGTGTGCCTTGGCATGAAATTGAACAATTGGAACTCTATTAGAATCAGTTGTCTTGCCCTGGGTCATAGCCTTCTTTGTGCAACGTTGGTTCGCCCCTGGTTGCAGCTTGCCGCCAACAAATGGCACTTTACCCTCTCGGTGGCACTGCTTTGGACCATTACTACGCTGCTGATTTGCATTGCAGTGGTGAAGAGGACGTCTTCGCAGGGAGAAAAAGATGTACCGGTTCTAGCCTTGGGTTTGCTTGTTCCAATCAGCTTCGCCTTTGCGTTTCAACTCCCTCTGCTTCTGTTTATTCCGCTCTTGCTTGCCTTTTTTGCAGTTGCCATACGCTTTAATGACTATCCAAAGAGAGCCCGCTTCGCAATGGACTGGGCCCTTGGTAGTATGCTCCTGATCATCACCTCTAGCTTAGAGAGTACCCTGGGGTTGGAGGTTGGCATTCCATCGGTTTTGCTCTTTTTTTCCATCGGAGTCACCTCCATGATTTTGTGGAATGCTGCAGCGCTGGAGACTGGTGGCCTGAAGCCAGACTATGGAGGCCTCGGTCGTTCGGTTCTCATCTTTATACTCGTTGTTGGTGCGGTTTCTTCAGCCTTAGTCATGTTGCTATCGCCCATGTTCTTACAACATGTAGTAGATCTGGCGCAGCGGATTTACCTGGTTATAGTCGACGGTGTCATACTATTTGTAGTTCGTCCCTTCGTTTGGCTCTTGACACCCCTCTTTCGCTGGGTTGAGAACTTGGAACTACAGGATATTTCTCTGGAGCTTCCTGGTAATGAGATGGTTGAAGAGAATGTGCTGCACAGACCGGATAGCACGCTGAGCCCCGGCGCGATGGATGCCATCACCTGGGTCAGCTGGGCCGTTCTTGTGATTGTTATGGTGGTTATCCTGTGGATCGTTATCCGCAGGCTCGCCAAGAGATCGCGGCAAGATGGGGGAACACTAGTACACGAGACGCGGGAGTCGGTGTTTTCTGGTTCAGAGGTTCTAGACGACCTGAAGGCGGCCTTGAGGGGCTTGCTGAGGCCTCTAATGCAGCTTGCTCAACCGAATTGGTATAGGGGCGACGATCCTGTTTTGAGGATTCGTTCTTTGTATGCTCGATTCGTTGTGAAGGCACGTAGAAGGGTTCCGTCAAGACCAGATCTAACACCAATGGAGTATGCAGACAATCTAGTGGCCGCTCCTGAAGAGCTTGATGCGATGGCTCTGTTTAATTTGACTGAACTTTACAACGGTGCTCGTTATGGAGAAGTCGGTGACCTTGAGGCTGTAACCAGTACAGAGAAGGCATTACGGGAAGTCTGGTGATGTGGTCCTTCTTTTGACACGGTAGGATCAATGTGCTATATTTGGGTCTAGGGGGAATATGCATGGAGATGTTGCTCAAACTCGCCATTGTTGTTCTAATTGGATGCTTAGCAGGCAGAGTAGCCAAGACATTCAGATTATCCAATGTCTTCGGCTTTATTATTGCCGGCATGTTGATAGGTCCTTCGTGCTTAAAACTCCTTACCAATAATGATCTTACACTACTAACCATGGTTGTTGAAATAACGGTAGCTATCCTTGCTTTCAAAATTGGCAGTGAGTTCGTGATCCGGGACATGCGAAAACTGGGCACATCATTCGTGTTTATCGCCTTTGCAGAAGTGGCCGGTGCTTTCCTCGCTGTCTTTTTTGCTATGTTCTTCTTGTTCAAACAGGACTTTGTCTTTAGCATGACAATCGCAGCTTTAGCCGCTGCTACTGCACCTGCTGCTACGATTATGGTCATGCGACAGTACCGTTCCGATGGCCCTGTAACTCGAATGTTGATACCGGTCTCGGCTCTAGATGGCGTCTTGGGAGTTGTGCTCTTTGGTATCGTCATCTCCATCGCGCGGATCCTTGGCAAAGGAGCAGGTTTGGGAATATGGCAGAGTGTGGGGAGGCCTTTGTTCGAGATATTTGGCGGTTTAGCACTTGGTGCTCTTTTTGGTTTGGCCCTTGCTCTGCTCGGGAAGAAGGCAGGGGACAGTGATGAGCTCCTTGTTTTTACCCTTGGTATGATTCTTGCGGCTACTGGAGTAGCTAAGGCCCTCGCTCTATCACCGCTCTTGGCCAACATAATGATGGGCGTCGTGTTGGTAAACTTGACTCAAAACTCCAACCGGGTGTTTTTTGCTTTAAATCAGTTTACACCACCCCTTTACCTGCTTCTTTTTACTCTTGCCGGATCTAGTCTCGATCTTGGAGTCTTCTTGAATATGGGTCTCTTGGGCTTAGGCTACATTCTAGCCCGCGCTATTGGAAAGTTAGCTGGAGCCTGGATTGGCTCTAGAGGTGTTAAGGCCGAAGGAGTCGTGCAGGAACATTTGGGAGTAACACTGCTGCCCCAGGGCGGGCTATCCATCGCCTTGGCCCTTCTGGTGCGTTTTCATCTGCCTGATATGAGTGCAGTTGTGATCTCCATCATTTTGCTGAGTGTCTTGCTCTACGAAATTATCGGTCCCTTTATTGCTAAGGCAGCTATTCAAAGGGCTGGAGAAATTCGGGGGATGGGTTCTATCATGCGATAGATCATCAAGGGAGGGCGATTGAATGTATGCTCTATTTCTAGTATTGAATGAAACGGATTATTTGGATGAGATCCTGGCTCGCTTTGTGGACGTAGGAGTTCAAGGCGCAACCATTCTAGATAGCCAAGGCATGGCCAGCGCATTGCAGAGTACAAGGGCAAGGGATCTACCACTTTTTGGATCGCTTAAGACACTGATGGAAGGGGCGCGCCCCTATAATAAGACCATTTTCACCGTTATTGACAACGAGCAATTGGTGGAGCGAACTGTAGATGCAGTGAGGGACGTCCTCGGGGATGTCCAGCATCCGAGTGTAGGCTTCATGTTTTCCGTTCCTATTGGCAAGGTATACCCATTGAATCATCGCTAAGTCGAAGACAGACAAAATCCCCACTAGTGCATGCTATTAGTGGGGATTCTTGATCGCAGAAGTCCTGCATACATTAGGTCAGTGGATGTAGTGAATGTTGACTGCAGGAGTCGTGGATCTAGCGGTGAACTACCTTAAGTGAAAAAGCGAGTAGGGGAGGAGATAATGTGAAGTGTCATTGTGAGCATACGAGTGCCTCTAGTTGCATAGCCTTAGTCCCCATCTTTCACAACCTCAATCAAGAGGAGGTGTTGGAGGTCGCGGGGATCACCCGTCACTTGACGGTTAGCAAGGGAGAAATGATTTATGCTATGGATGACATGGTAGACAGTCTATATGTCATTCATTCTGGACGCGTTAAAATCTACCGTTTGAGTGATACGGGAAAGGAGCAGGTTCTCCGCGTCTTACGAGCAGGGGACTTCTTGGGGGAGCTGGCACTTTTTAAGAACTCCCCTATGGGAGACTATGCCGAGGCCCTTGAGGAGAGTAGCATGTGCGTAATTGACGGATCCGCCCTCAAGGAGCTACTTGGCAAGTACCCCATGATTGCTCTGAAGATCCTCGAAGAATTAAGCCAGCGCTTGGAGCAAACAGAAAAACTGCTCGAGGATATCAGTCTTCATTCGGTGGAGAGACGGTTAGCACAAGTTCTTCTAGATATGAGTATCGATAATGATGAGATCGAGCTGGAAATGAGCAAGCGAGACTTAGCCTCACAAATCGGGACGACGAGCGAGACGTTGAGTCGCAAGTTAACTTCATTCCAGGAACTCGGACTGATTGAGCAGATTGGGCAGAGGCGGATTGTAGTTGTCGACCGTGAAGGTTTGGAAGGGGTCCGGGCCAATGGCTAAGGAGCAAAGCTTCTGGTATCCACTAGCGAGTGGTTTCGTGATTGGCTTGGGCATGGTCATTCCAGGGGTGAGTGGAGGTGTATTGGCCATGGTTCTAGGGCTCTATGAGCCCATTGTAGCGGCGGTGGCCAATCCCTTCAAGAACTGGCGTGACAACATAAGACTCATGGTTCCCCTGGGTATCGGATCGGCGGTCTGCCTCTTCTTTTTAGCCAGAGTCCTGGAGTATTTGTTTGCTCAACACACCCTCCCTGTTCTGTATTTCTTCTTTGGACTCGTCATAGCAGGCCTGCCGTCCATGGTAAATATGGCGAATCAACAAGGCTTTAGGCTCTCCTTCCTCGTCAGCCTTGTGGCCGGCGTTATTGCTCTCTTTTTGGCGACGAGTCTGCCCCGTTACATGGGGCAAGGGAGTCTGGAGACGGTGGGTATTCTAAATTCTCTCATGCCGGGAGTGGTTCTTGGGATTGGCTTGGTTATCCCTGGGCTCAGTGCCTCGTTTCTACTGATCGCCTTTGGCTTTTATGAGTCTCTCTTGCGTGCTGTGGTGGAACTAGACTTGATGCTCCTGATTCCTGTAGCACTTGGCGCGTTTCCCACCCTTGTCTTGGTTTCCAGCATGATGCATCGCCTGTTTAGTGAGAAACGTGGATTTATATCCTATGGAATTATCGGTTTGATGCTTGGTTCCTTGTGGGTTGCCTTCCCTGGTTGGCCGCGAACCGCCCGGGAGCTCATGCTCTGTGCGGTGTTGTTTGGCGGAGGGGCTTGGATCGCATCACTATTCATTCAGAGGCAAATGATAGAAAAGTAGGAGGTCACGATGGTGTGGAAGATCGAAGAGTATTTCAGTTTAGAGGGTTGTCCTTGTCCTGAGGCCTTTTCTGAGGTCCAGTATCCGTGGGAACTTCTTGCCCACATTCCCGCTCTGATTAGTACCATAGTGCAGCAGAACCCCGGAAGATTTCGTCAGATTAGCAGGGGAGTATGGGTGGGGGCCCGGACTAAAGTCGCGGATACTGCCCGCCTTTTTGGCCCTGCGATCTTTGGGGATGATTGTGACATTCGCCCCAATGCTTATGTAAGGGAGAACGTCTTAGCTGGCGATGGCGTAGTCCTGGGTAATGCTAGTGAGGTTAAGCAAGCCATTCTCTTTGCTAAAGTGCAACTACCCCATTACAACTATGTGGGTGACTCTATACTAGGCCAGGGGGCTCATTTGGGTGCTGGTGCCATCATCTCGAACTTTAAATCCACCCACGAGCCTGTTAAGGTTCAGATGGACGGGAACGTGATCGAGACGGGGCTTCGCAAGCTCGGTGCGATATTGGGTGATGGGGTTGAAGTAGGCTGTAATGCAGTATTAAACCCTGGTACACTTGTTGGCACAGGGTCTCTGGTTTATCCATTAACATCTGTGCGCGGTAGTATCCCTCCTGGCATGATCTACAAAGGTCAGGGGGTCTTGGTCCCATATATCAAGAACTAGCCTCGAGTTGCTCACAGCCCGGATCAACAGGAGGTAAGGTCAATGTAAAGGTAGTCTGTTCGGGCGTGCTCTGATAGGTAAGGGAACCCTGTAGTTCTTTCGCGATGTCCTTGCAGATCACCAAGCCCCAGCCATGGTTACCCTTAGACTTCTTTTTGCTGGTTACTCCTCCTCGAAAGATCCTGGCCCCGTCTAAGGGTGAGATGGGAGGCCCATTATTGCTTACCTGCAAGAGACGCTCGCCTGTAGGGGCGAATGACCAGGAAAGAGACACCCTAGGCTCGGGCCGGCCTACAACTGCCTCAAAAGCATTGTCGATTAGATTAATGATCAATCGCGGGAGCAGGCGCTGCTCTTTAAAACAACGGGGCTCTTCAGCTTGGATATCGATGCGAAAATCTAGTTGACGGCTTTTGGCTTCCTTCTGCTTTAGATCTAAAATAGTGAGCCAGGCGTCGTGGGGGAGGGCAGCGCAGTTATTACGATCAGCTAGCCGAGCGGAGGTGTAGTCGATACAGGTCATCGCTTCGGCGACTTTGCCCATTTGGAGGTAGGTTGAAATGAGGGTCAACTCATTGACAAACTCATGTCGTTCTTCACGTAAAGTCTTGATAGCCGACTTCTGGATGGCATGTTGCCGGACATGATATTGCAGGGTGCGATCGGTTTTTTGATCCTTGGTTCTATACTGCTGTAAGGCATAACAAGTTAGAGGCATGGCAATCAGACAACCTGCGAGGAATATGTTGCAGAAGAATGATTGAACGACAGGTTGCACCAAGTAGTAAGCGACGGCGAGAACGCCGCATGCCATGAGCCAGTCAATGCTATTGAGTCTGGTCCTTGTTTCTCTATCAGTTTTTTCATGTGGGTTCTTGACCAGAAAATAGATCAACAGAATAACAAAGGGCCAATGCGGACCTATGTTGAGTAAAAGGGCAGGCGGTTCTGAATCTATGGGTAGGGAGCGAAGGGCAAGTTGAAAGACTAAATCGCCCACAGCCTGCAAGGCTTGGATGGTTAGATATGTGGCAAGTGCATCGGGAAACAGTGTCGCACTGAAGACCCACGTAAAGTATACGAAATAGGAGATGGAGATGGCCAGAAACTGAAGTGCAATGCTGGAGAAGATGTTGGGGAACATAACTATAGAGGAAGCATAGAGAAGAGCAAAGGACATCACTTTCCACCACGTAGTTCCATGACCGATTAAGCGCAGGCTGACATAAATCTGTAAGCCTGCTAGCAAAATGGCAAACAAGGCTTCTGAAATCGACATTACGTCTTTCCTCCACAACTGGTTCTGGACTAATCCCGCGTTAATAGTTTAAATTCTACATTTTCTATGAATTACCTACCGGTATTTTGTAAATTATGATGAATTTCTCCGAGGAAAGAGAGAAGTACAGATGATAAGCGCAAAACAGACCTAGAGAAGGTCTGTTTTCAGCATCTTTGAGAACTTGTCGTATCCATCAGGGTCGGGAAAGTAAACCTGTGCGCTTGTGGCATTGCCACCACCTCGGCCGCCGAGGGGTTGGGCCTTTTCTCTGATGAACTGTCCTAGGTGCAAATCGTTTGGTTGATTGTGCATTAAGACGAAACGTTCATCCAAACTGATGATGACAGTGCCGGTAGTTAGGTTCAAGATGGACCTGGCTTGCTTTTGTGCTTCTTCTATTGTGGCCTTGGGCAGCTCTAGAAAGAAGGGGCTCTCTTCCCTGGCTACAATACTCTGGGCGTGAAGATCCATGAGCTCCGTTTGTAGTTCCTCGATTTGCTTCTCAAGTTCTTGCTTACGCTCAACTTCTAGGGCGACTCGGCTTGGCAAATCACTCTCTGAAACAGATAAGAGACTACCTAGGCTGAGGCAGACTTTCTGTTTGCGTCTATAGTCTTCTAGAGAACGGTTGCCGCACAAAAAGTATACCCTTGTCATTCCTTTGTATTTTTCGCACTTGATGATCTTCACCAAGCCAATTTGACTGGTACTTTGGACATGTGTTCCGGCACAAGGCGAGTAATCGAATCCCTCGATTTCTACAATGCGTAGGTCTCCCTCAAGGTCCGGAATCTTGCGTAGGGGAACACTTGCCTGTTCATTGGGTTTCAGAGTATAGGTCAAGAGGGGGAGGTTCGAGAAAACGAGCTCATTTGCCTGTTGTTCTGCAGAACGCTGTTCTTCCTCAGACAAATTCGGAGTGGAGATATCAATTGTGGAGTAGTCTTCACCAAGATGAAAACTCTCCGTACGATACCCAAAATGCTCTTGGAGGACAGCTGAGAGAAGATGCTGCCCGCTATGCTGCTGCATATGGTCGAGTCGTCTGGACCAATCGAGTACGCAGTAGGCCTCATCGCCCACAGGAGCATGTTCCAAAACATGAACCACAGTCCCATCTCGCTCAAAGACATCAAGCAAGGGAATTTGATTAATGGATCCAAGGTCATGGGGCTGACCACCACCAGTGGGGTAGAAAATCGTTTCTTCCAAAACCACCAGGTGGCGATCACCTTCAGCAAAACTATCGAGTATCTTGGTGTGGAGTTCCTGTAGCCATGGATCAGTATAGTAGCGCTGCAAGATAACGATCACTCACTTTCTTGTTAAGCCGTTTTTGTTACTGCCGTCTTCTTGTAGAGGTTGAGTCTCACAAAAGCAAAGGGAGCTCCTAGACTAGCCCATAGTCCTAGGCAGGCATAGCGGACGACGTAGCTGATTCCACTAGGCATCCATCCCACCAACGGTTTGAGGGCAATGCGCAGGACGAAGAGGATGACCAGGCCCAAGGCGAGCTTGATGACATTTTGCACAAAGGTAGCATCCTCCTTAAATCGAACATGGCGAAGCTCAAGCCGATACCCCATGCTAGTTCCAAGGAGAAAGCCTGCGGTCATCGGACCATCCCCGATAGGTTGCAGTACATAGAGGAGGATAGCCCCCAAGGCTGATCCTAACATCCATCTCTTGAAGGGTATCTTTTCTAGATCCACTTGGGCTACGAGTGTATAGCCCGCAAGGAGGATCGTGCCGATGGCAAGTCCGCCGAGAATATCGATGGGCCAATGTACGCCAAGGTAAATGCGGGAGACACTGACCAGGATAATCATGAGAACTGCTACAGCCCAGGCCAGGGGCTTCTTGAGTTTCAGAGCAAGGAATCCCCAAAAGGTCGTACTTCCTTGGGCATGACCACTCGGAAAGGCATAACCTTCTTGCTCGACCAGGCGCATTTCCCGAGGGGGTCTTTCGGTGGTAAAGATGTGTTTTGCCCCTGAATTGATGTAGGCGGAGAAGATAAAAAACATCGCAAAGCGAAATCCGAAGTGTTTGTCAATCAGCCAATAGATCACTGGAATGGAGAACATATAAAATTCAAGGGAACCTAAGGATGTGATAGCGGTAAAAAAGGCAGTCAGTGTTGGGGTCGCAAATTCTTGTGCCCATGTAATGAGGGTGAGATCCATCATATAGATCAACTCCTTTGTGTCCGTTACAGACAGTATTCTAAGCTCGGGAAATTTGTCCTTCCCATAGTCGAGGAAAGCAGGATTTTTCTTGGAACGAGGGGAAGAGTAGCCGTGGAGGTGAGTCCATTATGAAGATTAAAGAACCGGTGAATGCGTTGACGCATTTTTTCATGTTCCTTGCCGGTTTGATTGGCTTAGGCCTTTTGATTTGGCGAGGTTGGGGAACAGTTTCCGGCGTGACAGTTGCCTTGATCTTTGGCCTCAGTATTGTTATGCTCTACGGGGCGAGTACCCTCTATCATTGGGTGCGGACCACTCCTAAGAAAGAACTCCTTTTGCGGAAGTTCGATCATATCTCCATCTATTTGTTGATCGCAGGGACCTATACCCCTGTCTTATACTATGGCTTGGAGGACCCTTGGCGCTGGGTGATGTTAATGACTGTCTGGGTTTTGGCTGCAATCGGGGCCATTCTCAAGATCTGGCTTGTGGGCCTCCCCCGGGGAGTTACCGCTGGGTTTTACCTGTTCTTAGGTTGGATGGCCGTCATTCCTTTTAAGCAACTGATTCAAACTCTTCCGAAGCCGGCCTTGATTCTGATGGTTGGCGGCGGTGCTGCATATACCATTGGTGCTGTTATCTATGCCACTAAGATTTTCAACTTCGTTCCCAAACGATTTGGCTTTCATGAAATCTTCCACATCTTCGTTTGCTTAGGGACAATATTGCACTTCCTAATGATTTTTCTCTTTGTCCTATAAGAGACAAAGGGAGTTAGAGCGGAGAGGAAAATGGGAAGACTCAAAGATGTAACACTAGTCCTGATGATCACATTTCTGTATCACACAATGAATCAAATGTTTGTGCCTACCCTACCCCTGTACATCACAGGGCTGGGTGGTAGCGAAGTCGTAGTTGGAGCGATTGTGGGTCTTTTGTCCCTTGGTTCCATCGGCTTTAAGGTGTTTTTTGGTACCTTGGCAACGCGCCGGTCGAATGTATTGGTTCTGCGGATCGGTCTTGTCATCGCCACTTTAGTGATGGTTCTGTATCAACCCTTCCTGGGCTTCGGTTTTCTGGCCCTAGTGCGCCTCTTGCAGAGTGTCGGGCTTGCAGGGTTTGTTGCGGGAGCGCAGGGGTTGCTTTCAGACAATACCCGCACTGATAACCGCGGATTCTTCTTTGGAATTTTTGCGGCTATGATCGGTCTGGGGATGATGGTCGGTCCTCTTCTAGGTAGCTTCCTTGCAGAACGTGCAGGTTACTCTGTCCTCTTTTGGGGTGGCATGGTTGTTGTAGCCTTGGCCATGGTCTTGAGCTTTTTTGTGGAAGGTAAAGGTGGGCTCACAGGCGTGGGCATGGGTAGAAAGTACCAACCCCACTCTCCCTGGAAGAACCGTAATCTTTTGGTTTTGTCTGGCACGATGTTCCTATCTGCTTCGCTGATGGGGGCGACTTCATCCATCCTCACCCTACATGCCAATGAAGTGGGGATCTCCAATCCCAGTCTGTTCTTTGGCTTGTTTGCCCTTACCTATACCATTAGTGGCGGCATAAGCGGCTACCTTTCGGATCGATTTGGGCGTAGTGCCCTGATTGTGCCGGGGTTTTGTCTACTGATTGCAGGGCTTTTGCTATTGAGTATGCTAAATGGGATGACCATCCTGATTGTAGCGGCTATACTTATCGGTGTGGGTTTTGGTTTCGTCAATACAGTGCTCATGGCTATGGTCCCAGGGGCTAGCATTAACGCCGTTGATGCTTCCAATGATCTGGCCTTCTTTAGTAATGCCTTCGACCTCGGCATAGTGTTAGGCTCCATTTGCTTGTCATGGCTGGCAGCCTATTCCTATAGTCTGCTTTGGATCGTGGTAGCGCTCATTAATGGTCTGGGGTTACTCTTCTATCGACGCTACAACCCAGAAAGGTTTGAAGAGAGGAAGGCTCAGGTTTAGTTACCTGAGCCTTCGGAGTATTTTAGTCGAGTTCTCTAATATAGATGTTTGCTTCTTTTACAGCATTGTCTAGAATGGGTCCGGGGTCGCTGTTGCCGTAGAGGGCTTCCTCTACCGCCACTCCCAAAATTCGAGATAGATCGGCATAACTTACTGTATTGGGCCGGGCTCTAGCGTAGTCAAACTGTTCCATAACAACCTGCATGTGGGGTTCATCGGCCAGGTACTGCTGGTAGCTAGCGGATTCTCGTACAGATAGTCTAAGGGGGATATACCCAGTCTTCATACTCCAGGCTAGATTGTTCTCGGCACTCGCCATCCAGCTAACAAACTCCCAGGCGGCCTGTTCTTTCGTGGGCGTGGTCTTGAAAATGGCTAGGCTACTACCACCGACACCGGTCACTTGATTCTTGTAGGCCGGGAGGGGCGCTACACCCAAGTCGAAATCGACCCTGTTCTTGGTGGCTGCAATCGATGAAGTGCTTGAGTATTGCATGGCAATGCGCCCAGTCTCAAATCCATCCGTTGGAGGCGAAAGTGATAGTACCTTGTGTTTATGGGCGAGGTCGAGCCAGAATTGGGCGGCTTCACGAGCTGCTTCATCATTAAACACCGCTTCGCTGTAGTCTTCACTATAGAGCTCGCCTCCGGCCTGCCACATGAAGGTAATGAAGGCATACATAGAGCCCATATTCGCTCTCGTTGTGAAGTTTAAGCCCCATTCGTCGGTTCGTCCATCACCATTGATATCTCGGGTGAGTGCGACCGCATACTCAAGGAGTTCGTCCCAGGTTGCGGGCGGTGCTTCTGGATCCAAACCGACCTCTCTGAACTTATCCTTGTTATACAGGAGGATTTGGTTACTGAGGGAAAAAGGTACCGTCCATGCCTCCCCCTGGACTGTGACAGTGTCTTTGGATACTTGGCTAAAGTCACTGAGGTACTCTTCGGCATCTATGAAATGACTCAGGGGAACGAGTGCACCAGTAGAAACCATTAGCGGAGGCCAAAACTGGTCTACTAAGGCAACGTCTGGAGCTGCACCACCGGCCACTGCCGCGAGGAGCTTGTCTCGGGCCACAAACTGATTTCCAGCGTATAGGACCTCAACTTGGATGTGGGGATGCTGGGCGTTGAACTCTTCGATCATCTGTTCATGAATCAGAGCATTGTCGCCGCTAAGGTAGTGCCAGTAATTGATTGTGGTAACTTGAGCTTGAACAGTAGCCCCCGCTAGACCTAGTCCTACCACAAGTGTGATGACGATCAGAGAAAGAATTTGCTTTTTGTTCATACGATGAACTCCTTCCAAAATGTACTAAAGTCTCGACCAATATAGAAAAAAAGCAGCCTAAAATTCTTCAGGCTGCCTTTGGCATACATTTACAAACTACAGACAGAATACACTCTCTGACTGTTCTTCTCCCATCCAGACTATACTGTCGGTTTTGGAATTTCACCAAATCAACAACCAGGTTGGCTGCTCGCGGACTATGACCGCCGGTGGGGAATCTCACCCCGCCCCGAAGAATTCCTTATGCAGTTTTCACCCTTATTATAGCCGAGCAACAAATGGTCGTCAAGGAGAACGGTCAACTTCGAGCGAAATGAGTGGGAAATGTCTGTCAGGGCTAGGGTTAAGTAGGAGATGATCAAAATGCTAGAAGTACGTAGAGCTCATAAACTAGAGGGGCGAGTTTGTGTTCCTGGGGACAAATCCATTTCGCACAGAGCGGTGATGCTACTGGCCATCAGCCAAGGACAAGCTACAATCAACGGCTTCTTACCAGGTGAGGATTGTTTAAGTACGATTCGGTGTTTTCGGCAGATGGGAGTGGAAATAGAGGAACGCGGTTCCCAACTTGTCGTTCATGGAAGGGGGCTCTATGGTCTGCAAGAACCTCGGCTGCCCCTTGATTGCGGTAACTCCGGAACGACGATGAGGCTCATGAGCGGCATTCTTGCGGGGCAGGACTTTCCCTCAACCGTTACAGGAGATCAATCCATTAGAGCAAGACCCATGGACCGGATTGCCATACCCCTGAGGAAGATGGGAGCGCACGTGGAAGGGAGAGATGGTCTGGATCTTGCTCCTTTGGAGATTCAGGGAGGAAATCTTCACGGTATAGACTATACCCTTCCTGTTCCTAGCGCTCAAGTGAAGTCCGCCATCTTGTTGGCGGGTTTATATGCCGAAGGTGAGACGAGTGTAGAGGAAAAACTTCCAGCCCGTAATCATACAGAGCTGATGCTTGAATTCTTAGGGGCTCAGATCCAATCGGAGGAAAGTAGGGTGCGGATAGCCCACTCTAGCCTTGAAGCGAGGGATATCCAAATTCCAGGGGATATCTCATCAGCTGCTTTTCTTGTGGCCGCGGCAGCAGCCTTACCTGGATCGCACTTGGTCGTGGAGAATGTAGGTCTAAATCCAACCCGGACGGGCATTTTAGATGTTCTGCATAGGATGGGAGCCAGGATCGAGTGTGAGAATCTAACGAATCAAAACGGTGAGTTGTTTGGAGATCTAATCGTTCGCGGGGGCGAGCTCAAGGGAACGAGCATTACGTCCGATCTAGTTCCAAGGCTGGTGGATGAAATTCCGATTCTAGCGGTTGTAGCAAGTAGGGCCCATGGGGTTACGACCATCACTGGAGCTGAGGAACTGCGTGTCAAGGAATCGAATCGGATTCGTGCTTTATTCACCGAGCTGAGCAAGCTGGGTGTTCCCGTTCATGAGCTCTCTGATGGACTTGTTGTAGAGGGGAAAAGTGAGATTCTCGGCGGCGAAGTTACTAGTTATGGGGATCATCGTATGGCCATGGCATTGGCCATCGCCGGCCTTTTTGCCCGAGAACCGGTACGCATCAGTGATAGCCAGTGCGTAAATGTGTCCTTTCCCGGGTTTGGTCGTCTTCTCAGTACGATTACCAAGTAGATGGGTGGTGAGTTGGATCATGGAGACCTTAGGCATCGATTTAGGAACTCGTAGTTATTCGATCTATGTTGGTCAAGGATTGCTACAAACTTTGTCTTCGTATCTAGCCTCGAGAGACACGTGGGTATTAATTACAGACGATATAGTGGATCGTCTCTACGGTGAAAGGCTGATAGGAGAGTGGAAGGACTCTACCATGTACCGAATCGTTCTTCCAGCTGGGGAGGATACAAAGACCCTGACGAGAGTGGAAGAGACGATCGAGAGCATGCTGAATCTAGGCGTGACCAGGAGCTCTGGAATCATTGCCCTGGGAGGCGGTGTTGTTGGCGATGTGGCAGGATTTTGCGCATCGATCTACATGCGGGGGATTGCCTACGCACAGGTGCCTACCACCTTGTTAGCCCAAGTGGACAGTTCGGTGGGTGGAAAAACCGCAGTGAACATGCCCCAGGGGAAAAACGCAGTGGGTAGTTTCTATCAGCCGGAAGTCGTCGTTATCGACACGACCACCCTACGAACTCTGCCCCATAGGCAACTCATCAGTGGTCTCGCTGAAGTGATGAAGTATGGGGTCATCGCCGACTATGAGTTTCTGACCTATCTTCAAGAGCACCTAGGAGCCATTCTTGCCCTGGAGGATCAGGTGCTTGAACGGATTGTTACGCGTTGCTGTGGGATTAAGGCGGAGATTGTGGCTGCAGATGAGAGAGAGGCTGGTTTACGAAGAGTCCTGAACTATGGACACACTGTCGCCCATGCCTTGGAGGCTGTCACCAAGTATGGGACGTATACTCACGGTGAAGCCGTCTTGATTGGTATGTATCTAGAAGCTGAGATGGCGCGTAAGTTGGGCCTTTTGGGTCATGACGATTGTAGCGAGATTTTGGATCTGATCCAGAGACTCGGATCAGAGGTCGAGCTCGAGTTTAAGCTCGAGCACAGCTTGCTTAGCAATATGGTGTTCATGATGGGCAAGGATAAGAAAAATCGAGATGGAAAAATCGCCTTTGTTCTGCCGATAGGGGCCGGACAGACGCGGGAAGTACTCCTCACAAACAAGGAGGCTCAAAGCCTCCTAGAATGCCTATAAACCTAGTCTTTGGGTCTGATTTTGCCAGTAACGTCTGAACCTAGGACTTCCCCTGAAGTTGCCGGCATTGGGCCGACTTCTGTTTATTGTGGCCTCCATGAGTTTCTGTTCAGCTTGCCATGCCCTGGTCATGATGGTCCCTAATACTTGTGGATCTGTATTCGCATCTAGAGAGGCTATGTCCGCCAGGCTTTGCTTTTCTAGTTCAGCACCTTTCGCAAGGTGCCTTTTTAGTTCGAAGACCTTATTCTGCAGGACGAGTCGATGAAACTCTTCCCTGAAGGTCCAGTATTCCAGTGCCTCTTCTTCCTGATCTTCACCAAAGACAATATCGTTTTCTGTCATCCAATAAGGCTTAAAGATCGAAATGCATGGTGTCGAACTTCCGGTGATCCAGTAGCTATCAAAGGGTTTACCCAGCGAGGCGACATAACTCCCTGTAGTATGATCGCCTACGAGCCCGCCTCCGTGCATACATACACTACCGAGGGAAGACCGGGTGAAAACGCCCTTGCTGTTAGCCTTTTCCTCATGGGAACGAAGAATGTCCATCATGGTTTGGACCGTGATCTGCCCCTTTTCCTTCTCGAGTCGTGTGGAGCAAATGCTCTGCCTGCTTTCTGAACCGCTGAATCTAGTGATTAGAGGATTAGAGTA
This sequence comes from Bacillota bacterium, assembly GCA_012799115.1. Lineage (GTDB taxonomy): Bacteria > Bacillota > Limnochordia > Darwinibacteriales > Darwinibacteriaceae > UBA5420. Next base: position 27,417 of record JAAZLY010000166.1, on the reverse strand, counting down.
ACAGCGTGCAAAGTCGAAGTCTTCAGCCGACTTGCACCATCGTCTGGATACGGCATAGTCCACGACTTCCGGATGGGCCAAATCAAAGTCCTTTCCGATGCTCAGTCGATTCGAGATCGCCCTCACGTCTTTTACTCTTTCAGCGACCCAATAGGGACCGGCCGTCTCGAGCACCCAAGCAGAAGTGCGATCCGCAATCAGGAATGAGTTGTGATAGACAAAGTTCTTCTCATAACCGCAATTTCCGCCTTGGCCATGTTGGGCCAAGAGATCGGTGATCAGGTGGAGGGCCTCGGTGCTGGTCTTGCACCGCTCTAGAGCAAGGCGCACTAAGTCCATGCCCAGGAGACTAGGGGGCCCTTGTTTGACTTTGGTGAACACCGCTTCATTACCGATGTTCAGGCCAAACTCATTGGCACCCATTTCGGCACCCCACATCCAGGAAGGTTTGAAAAGTAGCACATCATAGGTTTCCCTGGCTTGATCAATCGTAATATAGGTGCACTTGAGCCGCGCACCTTCTACATGTGTTTGGCGCGGTACCCTTACCATGAGTAGCGGCTCGTTGGGTTGGCGATCACTGTTCTTGGCAAAAATCACATTCCCATCCTTTGTGGTATTGCCTAAAGCGACCATAGTATCACACATCAATATTCCTCCCTCAGAGACTAAGTCCCTCAGACTACTTCTCTTTTACACATAGTATTCCTGTCAGCCGCTCCTGCATAGGAGGTTGACCCGGAAACCGGCAGGAATGGGCGATAAACGGAGAGTTTGTGATGCAAATCCCTATGTTCACTATGATTTTACTTGATCACATTTTAACAAAACGATATAGTGATTGTGGACACAGGCCCTATCGATATGGAGGTAGAGGAAATGTATAAACGTCAGATAGTTCTTTTTATTGCACTACTCTTATTCTGGCTCTTACTCTCTTCGGAGTATGATGCGCAGCATATTATTACGGGTATCGTACTAGCAGGTTTGGTGACCTGGTTTTGGCGTGATGTTTCTGATTTACTACCGAGCCAATCACTCATAAGGAGATTTCCGGCCACTGTAGGTTTTGGTCTAGCTCTCTTCTGGGAGATCATCGTAGGCAACTATGTAGTTGCAAGGACAATCCTGTTCAATAGACGGGAACTTGAATCAGGGGTGGTCACGTTCCGGCCAGATTTGACCACGTCCTGGGGAAGAGTGATTTTGGCTAATTCTATCACCCTTACTCCTGGTACTGTAACGATTGATGTGAACCCTGATACTGGTGTGTTTATGGTGCATAGTATTACAAGATCTCTACGAGAGGGCTTGGCTGACGGACTCTTGGTTCGGCGCATTCAGGCTCTAGAAGGGAGTAAAGTTAAGTGAGTATATCTTTAGCTATCATTATAATCCTTGGCGTCATGGCCTTAGTGGATTTTGTTCGTGCAGTGATTGGTCCAACAGCAGTGGATCGCATCTTGGCGTCGTCGGCTATTACCACGAAGGGATTAGCCATCATTTTACTCTTGGCCTATTCCAGTGACAATTTGGGGTACATCGATGTTGCCATTGTTCTTGCACTTTGCGGTTTTGTGGGGATCTTGGCTCTTCTGCGCTCGCTGTTACCGGAAGATGCCGATATCTTGACAGCCGATATCGAGCACAGGCCAGAGCAACTCGTGCACTTCACTGTAAGGAGAGTGGGGAAATAGTGTCCATAGGCTTTGTTCTATTCTTTGTTGGTATCCTATTTTTTGCTTTAACCAGTTATGGTCTAACACGTATGCCAGACGCCTATTGTCGGATTCATGCTGTATCCCTTGGGGATACATTGGGTCTGCTTTCTATCGTTTTGGGCTTGCTGTTCTTAGTGGATGGGGTCGTCAATATTGTCAAACTGGTTCTAGTTCTAGCTATCATGTGGATTGTGAATCCGACCATTTCCCACTATGTGAGTAAGGTTGCTTTACTCCGTGGTAACTGGATTGTTGTTGAAGAATCGAAGCAAGACAGGGAGGCCAGTGGCCTATGAGTCCGAACATCGCTGATTTATTGAATGTCATTTTTCTTACGTTCTTGGTTGTGGTCGCCATTGCGGTGTCTTACGTTAAGGACTTGATTTATGCCGCCATTCTCCTTGGGGCATACAGCGTAGCGATCGCGTTGATCTGGCTACTGATGAGTGCACCTGATCTGGCCATTACCGAAGCGGCCGCTGGAATTGGCATGACTACGCTTATGATCGCGGTGATCAGCAAGATTGGGAGAAAGGTGGAATAGATATGGCGAACAAAGTAGCAATCGTCCTCTTGGTCTGCATTGGTCTGGTAATGCTTGTCGCCATTTCGGAGCTACCTTTATACGGTTCTCCCGACACACCAGCTCAAAATGAAGTGGCAGAGCGCTACGTTCATGGCACTCTAGGTGATACTGGGGCCTTGAACATGGTAGCAGCGATTGTCATTGACTACCGTGCTTACGATACATTGATTGAAACGACTGTCTTATTTACTGCTGTTATCGCGGTGTTTATGGTCCTAAAGAAGGGCTCGACTGGAAAGGGTGAGCAAGGGTGAGAGACTTTGTCCTAAAACGGATGGTAGCTCTAGTGTTGCCCTTTGTGACAATGCTAGGTCTCTACGTCATCTTCCACGGTCATCTTTCCCCTGGTGGCAGCTTTTCTGGTGGGATCATCACAGGTCTATCGATTATTGCCTTTAATCTGGTTTTTGGCACTGAACGTGGTGAGGAGAAGATCTCTGAGAGGCTCATGGCTTTGATAGAGTCCTTTGGAGCGCTTTGGTATGGAGCGATGGGACTTGTGGGAATTTTGCGAGGAGCAAGCTTTTTGATGAACAAGGGAGCGGGGGTTCCTGTGGGACAACCAGGTAGTCTCTATTCGGGCGGCCTGATTCTCTTGATCACGCTTGGTGTTGGCCTGAAGGTAGCTAGTACCATGGTAACCTTGTTTCTCGAGCTAATGGAAGAGGAGGATTAGAATGGGTGAGTTTGGGAGCCGTATAGTACAGAATTATCCCTATGTTTTTGCATTAGCCTTATTTGCCATCGGTGTTTATACCATTTTGACTCACTCTAACTTGTTTAAGAAAGTCATTGGCATCAATATCATGGAAGGGAGCATCTATGTCTTGTTCATTGCCGCGGGTAATGTAAGAGGTGGGGTAGCCCCGGTTTTAGATCTAGCCAATTCGGATCTTGTCTATGTGCATCCCTTACCACAGGCTCTGATGTTGACCGGTATTGTGGTTAGCGTAAGTGTGACCGCTCTGTCCCTCGCCCTAATCATGAAGTTATATCGCTCGTATGGGACAGTAGATGCTAGGGAAATTGCAAGGCTAACAAGACTAGGAAATGAGGTGGGGGCCGATGTCACTAGTGGTTCGTGATAATCTACCAGTCCTAATTGTGGTCGCCTTGCTCTCTTCTGCCTATGTGATGCCCCTTTTGACCAAGATTCGGCGATTTCGTTTTGCAGAGTTTTTTGCTGTCTTCATGATCGCTCTGGCATTATCGGGAGGAATATACCTAGGTCAAGGAATTTTGAATCATGGTTCCTTCACCTATGCTGTTGGTGGCTGGGCTGCACCTTGGGGCATTGAGCTTTCCTTAGATGCTGTCTCCGGATTCTTCTTAATTACCATTGGTCTTGTGGCAACCCCCATTATGCTCTATGCCTCCTACGACTTGGTTGCGGAAGTTGGTAGCCGTTCTAGGGCGGCCTGGTTCTTGACCTTGTTTCTGCTCCTAGTTGCTGCATTATGCGGTCTGGCGATAACCGGCGATATCTTCAACATTTATGTGATGGTGGAAGTAGCAACCATTGCAAGCTGCGCCATAGTTTCTGCCCGTAATGACTCGGCGTCCGTGGCGGCCACGTTCAAGTACTTGATGTTAGCCACGATTGGCTCTGGCTTTGTCTTACTGGGAATTGGCTTCCTCTTTGTATTGACTGGCAACCTTAACCTGAATTATATCGGGCAAACGTTGCGTCTGACATGGCAGAACTATCCGACCGCTCTGTGGGTTGCTTTGAGCTTCTTTACGGTAGGCTTTGGAGTGAAATCTGCCTTGTTTCCCCTTCATGTCTGGTTGCCGGATGCTCACTCCACGGCCATCTCACCTTCCAGCGCAATATTGTCTTCGCTGGCCATTAAGGGGTACATTATTGCTCTCCTAAAGATATTTTACGTTGGTGTAGGGGCCCAGATAATCTGGGAACTCCCGATTACGGCTATCCTCACTCTCCTGGGCATGGGGGCTATTGTTGCTGGGGCCTTGTTTGCTTTGGCTCAAGACGAGTTAAAACGTCGCTTAGCTTTCTCTACTGTCTCTCAAGTGGGCTACATTTTCTTGGGAATTGGTCTGGGTAATATTCACGGTCTCACAGGGAGCTTTATGCACATCTTGAGCCATGCTCTAACGAAGGCGTTGTTGTTCTTGGCTGCTGGTGCGATGATCAAGCGGACGGGTAAGACCCGAATTAGTGAGATGGCAGGGATCGGCTTTAAAATGCCTGTTACTCTAGGTGTATTTGCCATAGGCTCATTGTCCATGATTGGCATTCCTCTGTTTTCTGGTTTTGTAAGCAAATGGCAGCTGCTTCTCGGGGCTTTAGCCAAAGGCAACTATCTTGCTGTGCTCGTACTCGTTGCGGGTAGTCTCTTAGCAGCCGCCTATCTGCTTCCCGTTTTGCGTACGGCCCTTTTCGTACGTCCGACGCCCACTCCGGCTAAAGACGAAGCGCCGTCTGTCCAACTTGTGGCGATGGTCTTCTTGGCAGCTCTCGTCCTTGTGGTTGGTGTATTTCCCCACCAGGTCCTGCAACTCGCTCAAAAAGCTGCCGCGACATTGTTGCGATGGGGGGTATTATAGTGAGTATTGCCTTTGTTATTGCTGCAATTCTGAGTACCGCCCTTGGATCTCTTGCGGTCGCACTTCTTTCTAGAGAGGAAAAAGGCCTACGCAATGGTGTTGTGGTCGGATCTGCACTTCTTGGCATGATTCTGGTCTGGCACTTGGGCTTCGCCATTCCCTCGGGCGTGTACCCCGAGATTAGCTTGGCGATAGCCTCGCTAAGCCTGAAGCTTGCAGTTGATCCTCTGGGTTTGACCTATGGGCTGATTGCATCAACTCTCTGGGTCTTTGCTAGCGTCTACTCCATAGGTTATCTGCACGGCGATGATAAACAGAAACAGTATTTCACCTTTTTCCTGTTATCGGCCGGGATTACTCTGGGTCTGGCCTTTTCGGGCAACCTCTTTACGTTTTACTTGTTCTATGAGTTACTCACATTTGCTACGTATCCTTTAGTTGTACACAGTGGTACTAAGGATGCACTGCAAGCTGGTACCAAGTACATCAAGTATAGCTTGGTTGGGGCTAGTTTCATTTTAGCTGGTATTGTCATGCTTGCGTTTGGGACGGGTGGCATCCTTGATTTTGCCAGTTTACCCACTGCACTAGCTGGGTTGCCCCTAGGGCGACTGGTCGTCATATTCTTTCTGTTCTTGCTCGGTTTTGGAGTCAAGGCGGCAATCATGCCCCTCCATGGCTGGCTACCTGCGGCTATGGTGGCACCTACGCCCGTGAGTGCACTGTTACACGCGGTGGCCGTTGTCAACGCTGGTGTCTTTGGCATTTTGCGTACGGTGTATTCGGTCTTTGGAGCCGATCTTGTTCAGAGTATGGGGGTACGTCCGTTCCTGCTGTTAATTTGCTCCATTACGATTCTTATGGGATCCTTAATCGCACTTCGGCAAGATGTTCTAAAGAGGCGTTTGGCCTATTCGACGATTAGCCAGTTGGCATACATCTTGCTCGGGGCCTTTTTGCTCCATCCTCTGGCCCTGGCAGGCGCAATTTTGCACATGATTTTTCATTCGACGCTCAAAATCGTACTCTTCTTCTCAGCTGGGATTGTGGCAGAGGAGACAGGGTATTTGAAGGTGAGTGAGCTATCGGGAGTGGGACGTGTCCTACCTTTGACAATGGGAAGTTTTGGGCTTATCAGTCTAGGAATGATTGGCATGTTGCCCTTGAGCGGATTTTGGAGCAAGTACTATCTCCTTCGAGGCAGCCTCGTCACTGGTTCTTGGCCTCTGTTGGTCGTTTTGTTGGTGAGCGGAATTCTTAACGCTTTCTACTTTATTCCCATAACGGTGTCTGCTTTTTCGGGGCAATCTGAACTCTTACCGCGCAAGAGGACTAGGTTGGTGTGGCTGATGTTGGCTCCAACCTTGGTTTTAGCGATTCTCGGAGTTGTTCTGGGTCTGTGGCCCGGACTCACTTGGCCCTTAGTTCATGCCGTGGTTAACCAGTTCTTTATCTTGTAGGGAGGTGAAGGTGAATCTATGTATTGGAGTTTATTCCTAATTCTCATTCCATTCTTGGGTGCTGCTATGTTGCCCTGTTTTAAGGACTTACGGGGGCAATTGATCTTGAACATTGCTGTGGGATTCCTTAGCCTTCTTGGAAGTATGATGAATTACTTGGCACAAAGGAGTGGAGAAACCCTAATCTGCCAATTGGGGGGATCATCGATTTTCACGCCGACCCTCCGCCTTGACGGCCTATCGGCCCTCTTTGGACTCTTTGCTGCTCTTGTGTGGCTGGTTACAGGGATCTACATGTATACCTATATGCAGCGCGAGGAACGTCCATTGAGTTTCACTGTTTTCCATCTGATTACCTTAGGTGCTGTCCAGGGTGTGTTTCTGGCCGGTGACTTCGTGACTCTGTTACTCTTCTTCGAGATCATGACTGTGGCTTCGTTCTTCTGGGTCATTCATCGCAGAGATCGAGAAAGCATGCGGGCTGGATACTTCTATCTATTTCTCGGTATCGCTGCCGGACTTTGCCTCGCAGGAGCTATTGCCCTACTCTTAGTGTCTGGAGTGACGACTGAACTAGGCATTGCGGCTTTGTTGCCAACAGACACCGCTCTGTTTGGTTGGGCAGTTATCCTGCTTTTCCTTGGTTTTGGTATCAAGGCGGGTATGGTTCCGGTTCATATTTGGTTACCGATGGCCCATCCTGTGGCACCGACGCCGGGTAGCGCCTTGCTTTCCGGAATTCTGATCAAGGCCGGCGCATATGGCATGATCCGCACCGGGCAACTCGTTGACTGGGGTCTGGGAGGTCTTGTACCCTGGCTTGGAACTCTAGTTGTCATCCTTGGTGTTGCAACCATGCTGCTAGGTGTCGGTCTGGCCCTCTTGCAGGGGAATGCCAAGCGTCTTCTGGCTTACCACAGTGTGAGTCAGATGGGCTATATTATTCTCGGTATTGGTACCGCCTTGGTCTTAGGGCAAGGTGCCTATGGGGTATCAGGGGCAATCTTCCACTCTCTCAATCATGCACTGTTCAAGTCCGCTCTTTTCTTGGGTGTAGGCATTATCTATTTGGGCACAGGCGAGCTTAATCTCTACAAGCTCGGTGGCCTATGGAAGAAGTACCCGATAACTGCAATCTGCATGCTCATTGCCGCTTTTGGCATTACAGGTACCCCAGGTCTCAATGGATTTATTAGTAAGAGCCTGCTCCATCACAGTGCTCTGGATGTGGCTCTTTCAGGAAATCCAATCATGGTTTGGTCTGAGCGCTTCTTCAATCTTGTGGGTGTCGGAACCACCGCATCCTTCGTCAAGTTGATTGGACTCATGTTTTTCGGTAAGCAAAAGACCAAGCTAAAGGAAGGAGCAGGGGAAGGACCCTTCTTGGCCTCCGGGATGGTCCTATTGGCCGTGGTTATGTTGATCATTGGTACCCAACCTCAGTTGATCCTGAATCTCTTTGTCATTCCTGCTACTTTAGCTGCGGGAGTATCTGATATCAGTCATCTTACCCATATCAGCTTCTTTGAGAGTACCGCTGTCTGGGATATGCTGATTACACTAGCCATTGGTGCAACCTTCTTTGCCTTTGGCATGAAGACCCATCTATTCCATTACCAACCGCCGGGCTGGCTTAGCCTAGAAGTAGCGGGATGGCAGTTTGTTAAAGCCTATAAGGCGGTGGAGCTCGGCGCAAGTAAGATGTATCAGTCTCCTGCAAGGCTGGTGACCAGAGGCTTGCGACGCTACTATAGGCGCTTGATGGTTGTGAACCGCAGATTGGATTATGAAGGCGGTGGAATTTTCAATAACCTAAACTTCTCCAATCTCAATACAGATGTCTTTCTCATTTTGACGGTCCTAGCTGCACTGGCGTTATATTACCTTACGGTCTTGATAACGGGAGTGTAACAAAGGCGATTGTAACCGGGTTGATCCACCATGGACACCCGGTTTTTATCTAGATGGTCTTACTTTTTCACTACCACCTGAATTCTTCTTCCCTTCTACTCTACAAAGCAGAAAATAGGGCCAAAAAGTAGAGCTGAAAGAAGTTGACAAACGAGGAAAGCATGTTATACAATATTAGTGCACTAGATAACTAGTACACCGTTGCCGGTAGACAGCAAGAGTCACGGACAACCCAAGTATAACAAATGGCGAAGTACTATACATTGTAAAGAATTGAATGAACGTAGCCAAAGGGGTATACTAGGTGTACTAGGTAGCAAAGGAGAGGTTCAGATGGGCATTGTTGAGCTAGAAAATGTGAAGAAGGTCTACACTCTTGGTAAGGCAGAGGTGCACGCGGTACGCGGTGTGACTTTTTCTATAGAAAAGGGTGACTTTGCCTCCATCGTGGGACCATCTGGATCAGGCAAGTCAACCATTCTAAACCTCATTGGTTGCATTGATCAACCCACTGACGGGATTGTGAGCATTAATGGAACCGTAACGGATGGTCTCAAGGACAAGGCTTTGACTAGGCTCCGCCACGAGACTTTGGGCTTTATCTTCCAATCCTTCAATCTGATTCCAGTACTTAATGTCTACGAGAATATCGAGTTCCCACTTCTATTAGGTAAAGATAAAAGGAGTAAGAAGGAGATCCGAGAGTGGATCGAATTTCTCGTGGAGGCCGTTGGATTAGGCGATCACATGCATCACAAATCGAACGAACTTTCCGGAGGACAGCGGCAAAGGGTGGCTATTGCTAGGGCCTTAGCCACGAAACCGGAGATTGTCTTGGCCGACGAACCAACGGCGAATCTGGACTCCAAGACGGGGCAGAGCATTATTGAGCTCATGAAGAAGATGAATGCCGAGCTGAATACGACATTTATCTTTTCGACGCATGATAGGACGATTATGGATATTGCTGATCATGTGATCCAACTTCTCGATGGTCTCGTTGTGGAAGATACCAAAAGAAGTGCCAAGGTGGGGAACTTGTCATGAGAATCATCCTTACCATTGCTTGGCGCAATTTGCGTGAACATAAAGTCAAAACGCTGATTATTGGCCTGATCATGATGATCGGTATCATGGTTCTTGTGGTGGGTAACTCCTTTATGGATTCGGCCGCGGCAGGCATTGAACGTTACTATATTCAAAACTACACCGGTCATCTCATGATTACAGGTGAAAGCAAAGGTTACCTTACGCTCTTCGGCTTTCAAGATATGACGGCCATGGAGCGGGCTGTTCCGAGAATTCCTGACTATGCGGAAGTTGTAGAGTATGCCAGAACTCTTCCCTATGTGGAGATGGTCAATCCCCAGCTCTCGGCAAATGCCATGGTGTCTAGGGGAGATGAGATGCTTGGCATTACCCAGCTTTTTGGCATTGTGCCAGACGACTATCATGCAATGTTCGCCGATAATGTGGAGCTCTTGGCAGGAGACTTTTGGGGACCGGGTGAACAGGGTATCCTTCTGAACAAAGTGGTTGCTGAGATGATCGAAAAGCAGATCGGATTTACTTTACGACCTGGAGACAAACTTCTGTTTACCTCAGCCAGCACAATCACGGGCATGCGTATTCGAGAAGTGGAGATTGCGGGGATTTTCCAATTTAAGCAATCGAACATACAACTTGATATGGTCTCGTTGATGGATGTATCGAACGTGAGGGCTCTAGCGGGCATGGTCGTCGGTCACGCCGCACCGGTAGATTTGAGCCCCGAAGAACAGTCGTTCCTAGGAGCTATCGATGAAGAGAGCCTTTTTGACTCCTTTGGATCCCTTGATGCTCTCTTTGCACCCGTGGAGGTAGAAGGGGAGTCTATAGGGGACGATTATTGGTTTTCCCTACTTGGTGAGACCGAATCGCGGGATCTATCCAATGTGGAGGATACTGGCGCCTGGCAATACCTTTTAATCCGTTTGACCGATGAGTCCTATCTCAAACAGGCTCAGGTGGATTTTGCCAAGTTCTTTGCTGAACACAACATTCCAGCCCAGACCAGAGATTGGATGCAAGCGGCCGGGTCTATCGCTCAGCTCTCCAATGGAGTTAAGGGCATCTTCAATGGTGTCGTCTTCTTGATCGCTGTTGTAGCCGTGATCATCATCATGAACACCTTGGTCATTTCTGTTACGGAAAGGATGGGCGAGATCGGAACCATGCGTGCCATTGGTGCACAGAAGGGTTTTGTACGTCGCATGGTCGTTTGGGAGACCCTGATTCTCTCGGGGATTGCAGGTACCATCGGAGTTGTTCTAGGTTCATTGGTTCTGTTTATTCTAAACAGAATCGGACTTGAGGCCGGCAACATGTTCGTTGAGATCATCTATGGTGGTCCGGTCCTGCGTCCAGAGTTGTCTGTCTCGTCAGTGATCCTATCCTTTGTCGTGATATTGGTTGTGGGCATCGTCTCAAGTATTTATCCCACGGCTATTGTAATGAAGACATCGCCCTTAAAAGCTATGGAAAGTTCGAGGTGATCTAGATGCTCTTGACAATGAAGGTGGCTTTCCGCAACATCTTGAGGCAGAAAAAGCGTAGCTTCCTCTTGGCTGGTGCGATCGCCTTTGGTATGTTGGTAATTACATTGATGAACGCCCTCACGGGAGGTGTTGTGGGAAATATCCGTGAGAACTTCTCCCATGCCCTTGGGGGTCATATCTTCATTATGGGACGTGAGTGGACAGATGCTGGCCAGATGATCATGAAAATTAGGCCCGACGAGCGCCTCGAGCAGCTCTTGGAGGAGCATGGGGCGCAGATAGAGGGGTTCACTCGCCGGAGTCAGGCGATGCCCACTATGATTTTTGGTTCTAGACAGACGATGCAGATGCTCTATGGGGTTGACTTTGCCGAAGAGACTAAACTCCTAGAGAGTCTCATTGTAACCGAAGGATCCTTTAGTGAAATAGGGACGGAAGAAGCTTCTATTATCTTGCCTCAGCCGGTTGGAGAACGCTTGGGAGTCCAGGTGGGAGAGACGATGATTATTCGACTAGAGACCCTAACTGGTCAGCAGAATGTTGGCGAGGTTAAGGTTGTAGCCTTCATCAAAGACCAGGAAGAGTTGGGTCTCTCCGCCGCTTATACCAGTCGTTCGTATCTTAATACTCTGCTAGGGATGGACCCCCACGAGTATCAGTTACTAAACATGTTCCTCACAGACCTAGACATGGTTGATGAGTTTGCCAGAGTGTTTCGAGAGGGACTCCGAGCTGAAGACGAGGAAGAGGAAGTGGTGGAAGCGGAGCCTGCAGTTTCAGTCACGGTGGCGGGAATGCCCATGGACCCGATGACGGAAAGAGAGGAACTCACTCCCTGGGAGGGTACACGTTATCAGATCATGCACATTAACCAGATCATGGAGGCTGTAGAGCTGGTGGTGGGTGTGTTAAACCGGGTGGGTCAAGTCATTTTCCTGATCCTTTTGGTCGTAACCATGGTGGGTATTACTAACACCTTCCGCATGATCATGATTGAGCGAACCAAGGAAATTGGTACCATGAGGGCCTTCGGCATGCACCAAAAGCAGGTCAAGAATATCTTCCTCTGGGAAGCAGTGTTTCTTGGTCTTCTCGGCTGTATAGCTGGGCTATTCCTTGCTCTTGTCATCTCCTTCATCGTAGGTGGCATTGAACTTAATACCGATCCATCGATGCAGTTCTTCTTGGATAACGGGAAAATTACGTTCATCTTTTCTCTAACGAAGGTGGTTTTCAATACCGCTATCGTGGTTTTCATCAGCTTACTCGCAGCTTATTGGCCTGCACGTGCTGCAGCCAAAATGTCGCCCATAAAGGCGTTAAGTTCTCACACATAGGGGGTTTGACCAATGAATAAAATGCGATTTCTTTCTGCTGCTTTGGTCCTGTGTTTTCTTGCGGCAGGATTTGTGGTACCAGCCAAGGCCCAAGACTTTAGCCACATCGAAGCCATCTTGGAACGCCTTGATCGGCAGTCTCGCTTTGAGAATACAGACTTTTCATCGGTGTTGACCATGGTTGTGGAAGATCAGGAAAAAGGTATTGAAAAGATGGTGGTCCGTCAGTTTAGGCGTGATGATGGTGAACGTTTCTTGCTCCTGATACAAGAGCCTATTACCGAGAAGGGCCAGGGGTATCTTCTGGAAGGAGATAACTTGTGGTTTTATGATCCGTCTAGCCGACAGTTTGCCCACACTTCCCTCAAGGAGACGTTTCAAGGTTCTGATGCCCGCAATGCCGACTTTGGATCGAATAGCTACTCCTCATCCTATGAGGTGGAAGGCTATCTAGAAGGTACGTTGGGTAACTTTGAAGTCTACATCATTGATCTCAAGGCGGTAGACGATACTGTACCATTTCCCTTTGTTAAGCTTTGGGTTACTAAGGACTCCGACCTCGTCTTGAAAACGGAAGAGTACAGCCTCACGTACCGATTAATGCGTACTGGTTTGTATCCGAAGTATACCAAGGTTGGAAATGTGGTAATCCCTGTGCAGATGATCTTCGTTGATGAGTTGGTGGAAGGGAACAAGACCCAGATTTCCGTTAGTGAAATCTCCGTCAACGATATCCCGGATCATGTTTTTACGAAGGCCTATATCGAGAGAGTAAACCGCTAGGGGGTAGATATCGTGCGTAGACATCGTTCGTTTCTTGTTGCCCTTGTGCTCATTCTAGGAATCAGCAGTACCACTTGGGCTATGGACTTCGATTTTGACGACCTCTTTGGAGGTGACCTCCTGGTCGAATTGGAGGAGGAAGAGCAAATCCGGCCACCCGAAGAAGCGCTCCTAGTTCAGGAAGGCTTGGATGTGGGGGGGAACTACCAGTTCTCCGTTACAGCGGGCAGAGTCTATATGAAGGAAATAGATCCTATGGATTCCTTGCGGGCATCCCTTGGTGGGCAAATCTACTTGGACGCCAGACCGGATCCGAACTTCCGTGTCTTTGGCAAAGCTGGCTTGAGTTATGCTGTGAGTAAGCAAGTTGGTCAGGCGGGACAAGCTAGCGATCCTTTACAGATCCGCTTGCAGGAGCTCTTCTCAGACTTCAACTATGATAACAAGGTGTTCTTTAGAGCGGGTAAACAGAATGTCAAATGGGGTGTAGGGTACTTTTTTAGTCCAGCAGATGTGATCAGTGTGGGACGGATTAATCCTATGGATCCAGAAGTCGAGCTAGAAGGACCTGTTGCCCTCAAGATGCATTATCCAAGAGGCAGTACAAACTACTATGTATATACACTCTTTGACGGTGTCGAGGAGCCAAGCCAAGTTGCCTTAGCTCCTAAGCTGGAGTTTGTGCTCGGCGGAACGGAAATTGGAGTAGGCGGTTTTTATCAGAAGGACAAAGCCCCCCGGGCGATGCTTACCGTTTCTTCTTCCCTCGGTAACCTGGCTGTCTTTGGGGAAGCTGTGCTGAGCAAAGGGTCTGACAAGAGATTTGCTGAGGCGGGACCCTCTCTGCTGCATCCACCCACCTATCCGGTGGTAGAAAAGGATCAGCTCTTCTTCCACGCTACTGCAGGAGCTATGTATAATCATAATGACCCTGATGGACTCTTCAACCTTACTCTGGCCGGTCAATATTACTTCAATGGAGAAGGATATAAGGAACAGGACGATATCCAAAAGCTCCGGGAGTATTATGGCTTATTGCTTGGCATGGCGCAATCTAAGGATGAAACCATGAAAGAGATGGCCGAAAAGGCACTTGAAGATTTCAGCCTGTCTGACATGGCTTCTACCGGTAGACACTACCTAGCGGCCATGATTGGATGGAGCAATCTCCTGAACACGAAGCTGTCGGCTTCTGCCTACCTGAATGCTAACCTCTCTGATCAATTGGGGATGGTCACAACGACCTTGAAGCTACCTTCCATCAGTAAAATCTCACCGAGCGTAGGAGTGAGTTTCAACTACGGCGATGTGGCCACAGAGTTTGGCGGTGTCGGTCGCAATACCACTGTTTTTGCAGCTATTACCTTAGGTAGCGGTTCTTTTTAGCCCTTGGCGAACAAAATAAGATGCCTGTTCAAGTGCGGTATGGCTTGAGCAGGCATTTTCTTTTTCCTGTTTACTCTACATGTTTGGCATGTAAGGAAATACTGATCTCTAGTGTGCCGATATCGGTGATTAATGGTAGCACAATGGCCTTTTCGGTGGACATGGCCATAGCACCCTTACTGCCCACAAAAGCTTGGGGAGGTGAAATATCGCAGGTGAGAGAGTTCCGTGCCAGATAGGTTAGTGCATTCCCACTAATGATATTGGCTACTTCGCTAAGGGCAGATGTGACAAAGGCATCGAGCTTGGTCATTTCCATGCCAGACATGATCCTGACCATTTCAAGGGCCATTGAGGCAGGGAAACTGTAGAGAAGGGATCCCCGCAAATCGCCAGTAACCCCGATACCTACATTAGCCTCACTAACGGGGACGAGTTCCTCGACAGCCCTAAGGGTGCCCCTTGTTGGTTCCAAACTCAGCATAACTCGAAAGACATCGATGGTAGCTTGATAAAACGGATTTATGTACTCGACTCTCAATTTGTGACCTCCTTTGAACGCAGGAACTCACCAATTTTCTGGTCTTCGCGACCTACGTGCATGATTAACCAAGTCATGACTTTAGCGCTAAACTCCTGGACCTTTTCTTCGTTAAAACCTTCAAGTTCAACTGTCTTGGCAAACGCTTGAACCTCTGCTTTGAAGTTCTCATGAATCTGCCTGTGTTTTTCAAATCCAGGGTAGCCGATCTCCTGTTGCAACTGTTCTTCGTCTGCAAAATGGATGATCACGTAATGTTGCATAAAAGCAAGGGTTTCCTCTACCTCTTCCAGGCGTTCTTCCCAGGGACGATCGCTCTGCACCACCTTAATGAAGGCGGATACTCGTCTGAAGAGTTCTTGGTGTTGGGTGTCGATGAGATCAGAGCCAACCCGGTAGTGTTCTTTCCACATAGACAATCTCACTCCTTTCCAGACAGGGTTTCTCCGTAAGACTATCAGTTCCTGCCTGGAAATGTGGTATAATGAGTATATCTAGCAAAATAGACGGAGGTTGATGCAGTGGATTCCATGAGTATGTTGATAGTAGGAATTATGGCAGTAGCAGTGCTTGCCTTGGTACTAACAGGACCGGCACATGCAGAGGGAGTGGATGCCAGAAATCCTCGAGTCACGGTAGACTTAGGAGAGCTTGGCACAATGGAGATCGAACTATACCCAGACATAGCACCCAATACAGTCAATAACTTTATCTCCCTAGTGAAGCAAGGCTACTATGATGGAGTGATTTTCCATCGGGTCATTCCTGGGTTTATGATTCAGGGTGGCGATCCCACCGGCACGGGCAGTGGCGGACCGGGTTATAGCATCAAGGGCGAGTTTAGTCAAAATGGGTTTCCTAATAGTCTCAAACACGAGCGCGGTGTGATTTCCATGGCGCGCACCAGCATCCCTGATTCAGCAGGTTCTCAGTTCTTCATCATGGTTGCTGATTCTCCACATCTCGATGGGGCCTATGCATCCTTTGGTCGAGTGGTCGAAGGCATTGAAGTAGCCGATAAGATCGTCGCTGTGGACCGTAACAGAATGGATCGGCCACTTGAAGACCAAGTGATTCAGAAGATGACAGTAGAGACCTTTGGCGTAACGTATCCGGAGCCGGAGAAGCTCTAAATAATGATGAATGGAGCTGACACATGAGTCTAAAAATCATAGGCCAGAACATACCTAATATCCCCTGGCAAGAACGTCCTACGGGAAACAGTGATGTCTTATGGCGTTATTCCGAGAATCCTGTGATCCCCCGGGACCTGATTCCTTGTGCAAATAGCATCTTCAATAGCGCAGTTGTGCCCTATGGCGATGAGTTTCGGGGAGTCTTCAGAGTAGATAATAGGGCGAGGGAAATGCGTATTCACTCGGGTCGGAGCAAAGATGCCCTAAACTGGACGATCGAGCACGAACCGATCCGTTTTATCTGCGATGACCCCGAGATTGGCAACTTCGTCTATGGTTATGATCCTCGTGTGGTATGGATCGAAGACCGCTATTATGTAACCTGGTGTAACGGTTATCATGGTCCAACCATCGGTGTGGCATATACCCATGACTTCATAGACTTCCATCAGCTTGAGAACGCCTTTTTGCCGTTTAACCGTAATGGTGTGCTATTCCCTCGGAAGATTAATGGGAATTTCGCTATGGTGTCTAGACCTAGTGATAACGGCCACACACCATTTGGCGATATCTTTTATAGCGAGAGTCCTGATATGGTCTATTGGGGCAAGCATCGTCATGTTATGGGAACTACAGTGGGCTGGCAGTCGACGAAGATCGGCGCAGGACCCATCCCGATTGAAACCTCTGAGGGTTGGCTCTTGATCTACCACGGTGTCCTTACATCCTGTAACGGTTTCGTCTACAGCGTTGGGGCAGCCCTCTTGGACTTAGATCAGCCTTGGAGGGTTTTGGCAAGAACGAGCCCTTATATTCTATCACCTCAAACATACTATGAGTGTGTGGGAGATGTACCAAACGTAGCGTTTCCTTGTGCAGCCTTGGTTGATAGTGCCACGGGCCGCTTAGTCCTCTATTATGGCGGCGCAGATACGGTCACGGCCGTAGCCTTTGGCTACGTGCAAGAACTGGTTCAATTTACGAAGGACAACTCAAGTCTTTAGTCAGGAGGAGATATCATGTTAGATTTTACGTTTTCTAACGTCACAAAGATTGTTTTTGGACGGGGAGCAGAAGAACGCGCAGGTAAAGAAGCTGCTCTTTGGGGCAAGAAAGTTCTATTGCACTATGGCGGAGGGCATATTGTCCGAACCGGCCTAAAGGATCGGGTCGTAGACTCCCTGAAGGAAGCCGGTCTGGAGATCGTGGAACTCGGTGGCGCCCAGCCCAATCCGAGACTGAGTCTGGTTCGAGAGGGTATTGAGCTAGCCCGTAAGGAGCAGGTAGATCTGATCCTAGCCGTGGGTGGCGGTAGCGCCATTGACTCAGCGAAAGCGATCGCCATTGGCGTACCTTACGATGGTGATGTCTGGGATTTCTATGCAGGTAAAGCGAAGGCAGAAGAGAGCTTGCCACTGGGAGTTGTTCTAACGATTCCAGCTGCAGGTAGCGAATCGAGCCCAAGTTCAGTTATCACAAATGAGGATGGTTGGCTCAAAGTCGGTTACGGAGCCCTTGTAATGCGTCCGAAGTTTGCCTTACTTAACCCCGAGCTGACCTTTACTCTTCCAGCCTATCAGACTGCTTGTGGTGTGTCTGACATGATGGCCCATATCATGGAACGTTACTTCACCAATGAAGAGGATGTCGGCTTTAGCGATCACCTCTGTGAAGCAGCAATGCGCAGCATTATCCAGGAAGCTCCTATCGCCATTGCCGAGCCAGAGAATTATGGTGCCAGAGCCAACATCATGTGGGCCGGGACGATTGCCCATAACGATCTCTTAGGCATGGGGCGTAGCGAGGATTGGGCTTCGCATAATATCGAACACGAGCTCAGTGCAATTTATGACATTGCTCATGGCGCCGGTTTGTCCATTGTGTTTCCGGCTTGGATGAAGTACGTGTATAAGCAAAACCCAGAGCGCTTTGTACAGTTTGCGGTCCGGGTCTTTGGCGTAGAGCAAGATTTCCACAATCCAGAACGAACGATTCTCGAAGGGATTCGCCGTCTAGAAGATTTCTTCCACCGCATTGGCTTACCAACAACGTTGGCCGAAGCTAATATCCCAACCGATCGTCTCCAGGAGATGGCCGAGAAGGCCACCGCTGGAGACACACAGACACTCGGTAGCTTCATGACCTTAGGTCAAAAGGACGTCTTGTCCATTTATCAACTCTGCCGAGGCACAGCTAGCTAGGGACGGCGTAATACTGTGATGGGGCGGACGATTTCGCCCCGTCCTTCTCCTAGGGGACGATTCCAGTTCCAGTCATCCCACCAACCTAGAAGCTCAAATCCGTTGAGCTTGGTGGCGGCCAAGACAAACTCCTGAGGAAAGATCGCTCTCCGTAGGCCTGTATGGAGTAACTTGAGGGGTTTCCCCTTATCTTTGATGGTAAAGAGGATGTTCTCTTCATAGAGCTGCTCTGGGGCATTATGTAGACGCGTTGAGTAACGGGTGGTAACGGTGATCCCGTCTTGACGCATGACCCAGCTATCAAGGCTGTTATCGAGGGAAGCAAAGTCAATGCACCATTCGAGGAAGTACAGTCCGCCAGGTTTCAGGGCTTGATACACATTGGCAAAGTGACTGAGAAGCTCTTCGGTGTTATTCACATAGAGAGAACCGAGCATGATGTAGACGAAGTCTACCGGCTTTTCGATCTGAAAGTCGACGAAGTTGGCTAGATAAAAATGGACATCCAGTCCGTGTTCTCTGGCTTTTTCTTGGGCAAACTCGATCATGGTAGGACTTATGTCTAGGCCATAGTAATCGTAACCCCGAGCAGCTAGCTCAAGCATGTGGGGACTGTTGCCACATGCTAGTTCCAAGACAGTCTGTACCGGAATCTTGGAGTACTTGCGCACAGCTTCCTCCATTACATCGACTTCCGCGGCAATATTCCGGTAGGAGTAGGCTATTTCATAGTATTGGGGATATCTATAGATAGAATCCAAGTGATCACCTTTTCTTGATATTTGAATTCGAAGGGACGAGAAGCATGAATCATCGCACGGCCACGTTTGGTGGAGGATGTTTTTGGTGTCTAGAAGCGATCTTTAAGGATCTAAAGGGTGTAGTAGCCGTTGTTCCCGGTTATAGTGGTGGGCACGTGGAAAATCCGACCTATAAGCAAGTCTGCACAGATGAAACGGGCCACGCTGAGGTCATTCAAATCACCTATGACCCAGATGTCATCAGCTACAAAGACCTCTTGGAAGTCTTCTTTAGCATTCATGATCCAACAACGCTAAATCGGCAAGGGGGAGACGTTGGCACCCAATACCGTTCTGTTGTCTTCTATGAAACTGACGACGAAAAAGAAGTCGCTAGGGAAGTGATGACCAACATGGCTTCACTTTGGGATGATCCCATTGTCACTGAACTTACGCAACTAGCGATCTTCTATCCTGCTGAAGACTATCATCACGATTACTTTGCCCTAAACCCCCAGCAGGGGTATTGTCAGATGGTGATTGCCCCTAAAGTGGTCAAGTTCCGCAAAGAGTTTCAAGCCAGGCTAAAGGCTTGAGCGTACAGGAAGCTTGAGGGTAGCGAAGTAATCCTCAGGGGTTTCGGCCCGACGAATCAGTTCGGTGCTCCCATCAGCCTTGAGTAATACTTCTGCTGAGCGGAGTTTCCCATTGTAGTTGTATCCCATGGAGAAACCGTGGGCACCTGTGTCGTGAATTACGACTAGGTCACCCAGCTCAATCTCTGGTAACTTCCTGTTAATCGCAAACTTGTCATTGTTCTCGCAGAGCCCTCCTACGACATCATAGATGTGGTCATGGGGGGCATCTTCTTTGCCTGCAATGGTAATGTGATGATACGACCCATACATGGCCGGACGCATCAGATTGGCCGCAGAGGCATCTAGGCCAATATAGTGCTTATAGATGTCCTTACGACGTACAGCGGTGGCCACTAAGTGCCCGTACGGTGCCAGCATAAAACGCCCTAGTTCGGCAACGATAGACAGATCTCCTAGGCCAGCTGGCACTAGAATGCTGTTGAAGGCTACTTCTACCCCAGAGCCGATAGCCGTAATGTCTGCAGCTTTTTGGTCGGGGTGGTAGGGAACGCCAATGCCCCCTGAGAGATTCACCAAAGTGAAGTGGGCTCCTGTCTCCTCTTGTAGATCTCGAACGAGTTCAAAAAGAATCTTGGCCAGGGTGGGATAGTAGTCGTTCGTCGTCGTGTTGCTGGCTAAAAAGGCATGAAGTCCAAATTGTTCGACACCAAGATCCAAGAGCTGGGTAATGGCTAGACTGAGCTGGGAGCGAGTCATACCATATTTTGCCTCACCAGGGGTATCCATGATCTCATTGCTAATGGAGAAATTGCCCCCTGGATTATAGCGCAAACAGATTGTTTTAGGAATCGTGGGCAGCTGTTTGATGTACTCTACATCAGTCAGATCATCGAGGTTTATGATGGCACCAAGTTGGTGGGCATGCTGAAAATCCTCAAGGGATGTCATATTGGATGAAAACATGATCTCCTGTCCCTTAAATCCTACTGCATCAGCAAGAAGTAGTTCGGTAGATGTAGCGCAGTCCACTCCGCAACCTTCTTCTTTAAGGATGGTCAGAATCGTGGGATTCGGCGTGGCCTTGACGGCAAAGTACTCTTTAAAGCCTGCGTTCCAAGCGAAGGCCTGGTGAAGCCGGCGGGCGTTATCTCGAATGCCTTGTTCGTCATAGAGATGAAAGGGAGTGGGGTACTCTGCAACGATTTTACGTAGGGTTGTTGCATCAACAAATGGTCTTTTCATAGGAAACCTCCAGCAATCTGAGTAGGATATAGATAGCATCAATGAATCCCAAGAATAAAGAAACCCAACCCAAGGGGGTTGGGTTTTCGAGTTTTCGGGACGTCTAGAGACTAATGGCCAGCTCCAGGGCGATTTCCATCATCTGCGTGAAACTGACTTGGCGATCATGGGCCGGGAGTTCTTTGCCACTGTGAAGTTCATCAGAGATCGTTAGCATACAGAGGGCGTTTTTCTTGGCTTTGGCTGCATTGAGGTATAAGGCAGCTGCTTCCATTTCTACAGCGAGCACACCCATTTCCTTCCAAGCAGTTGGTTTACCCAACTCATTGTAGAAGATGTCTGCTGACAAAATGTTGCCCACAAAGTACTTTTGCCCTTTCTCCTTGGCGATCTCTACAGCCTTTTCTAGGAGTTCATACGTCGCGATAGGGGCGTAGGTGCCTGGCATGCCGTATTGATAGGCATAATTTGAGTCTGTACAGGCGCCCATGCCAAAGACCAGATCCATGATCTTCACGTCTTCGCGGATCGCACCTGCTGAACCGATACGTATGTTGTTGTCTACATCATACATATTATACAGTTCGTAGGTATAAATTCCAATGGAAGGCATTCCCATTCCATGGCCCTGTACGGACACGGGTTTTCCCTGGTAAAGCCCTGTAAAACCATACATACCCCGAACTTCGTTGTAACACTTAACATCTGTAAGATACGTCTCAGCTACAAACTTGGCCCGGAGTGGATCGCCTGGCATCAGAACCGTTTTTGCGATATCACCGGGTTTTGCTGCATTATGCGGTGTAGTCATTCTCATCCTCCTTAGTGATGGATATAGTATGCACTATAGTTTGACATATAGAACGTTCTTCCTTCAAGTACCTAGGTAAGTTGCCGAGGGCGTCCTCCTTGCATAGGCTATCTGGAGACAATCCCAAGTGAAAGGAGTGATCGCGTGTCTCGCATTCATGTCGTGAAGGCTGGGGATACTCTGTGGCGCATAGCCCAGGAGTATCAAGTTAGCCTCGAGCAGTTATGCTTGGCAAATGGTCTGCAGGGAGACCAAATCATGATCGGTCAATCCCTGACTATACCGGTTGGTTCCCAGGACAATGAGGAGCCAATTGTAAACGACGAACTTCCGTCTACACCCACATTGCCGTCTTTGGAGGGTGGGTTTGTTTTGCCAGAGGGAGTATACTCCCAGAGCGACTTAGATGATATTGCGCTCCTAGCTCGTCTGGTATTTGCTGAAGCGAGGGGAGAACCCTTCACAGGGCAGATCGCGGTTGCCGCAGTCTTGCTTAACCGAGTTAAGCACCCAGACTTCCCCAATACAGTACGGGAGGCAATCTTTCAGCCCCGTCAGTTCGAACCGGTGGCCAACGGGACAATTTATCAGACGCCAGACAATTTAGCCTACCTTGCTGTTCTAGAAGCTATGTCGGGTGTAGACCCGACCCATGGGTCGGTCTTCTTTTGGAATCCCCGCAAGGTACCCCCGTCAAGCTGGGTGTGGACCCGCACAGTAAAGCTCCAGATCGGTGACCACGTCTTTGCCTAGAAAAAGCAGCCCCGAGGGGCTGCTTTTGCAGGTTCCATTCATGTAGTACTAAAAGACTTCTGCAAGCCTCTTGTAACTATTGTAGCGGCGTCTGACATCAGCCTCGGCTTGTTCGTAAAGTTCCTGAGCATGCTCGGGGAACTGACGAGCGAGTCTGGAGTAGCGTACCTGACTCTTGAGGTAATCCTGGAACTTCTCATAATCAGGCTCCTTGGAGTCGAGGGTAAATGGATTCTCGCCTGCAGCTTCCTTGCGAGGATCGAAGCGATAGAGATTCCAGTAGCCGCACTCGACTGCGTTCTTGCTCTCTTCTACGCTGAGGCTCATATTGATACCATGGTTGATACATGGGGAGTAGGCAATAATCAAAGACGGTCCGTCATAGCTTTCCGCTTCGATCATAGCTTTCATGAGCTGGTTGCGGTTAGCACCCATGGCAACTGTTGCCACGTAGACATAGCCATAGCTCATAGCCATCATGCCTAGATCCTTCTTACGTGTACGCTTACCGGAGCTGGCAAACTTGGCAACTGCTCCAGTTGGAGTCGACTTAGAGGCCTGACCGCCGGTGTTGGAGTAGACTTCGGTATCCAAGACCAGAACGTTCACATCAGCACCAGAGGCGAGTACGTGGTCTAGACCGCCGTAGCCAATGTCATAGGCCCAGCCGTCTCCACCGATAATCCAAATGGATTTCTTGACCAAAATGTCTGCATTGGCCAGGATGGACTTGAGAACTTCCTGCAGATCGCCAGAGGTTTGCTCAATGGCTGCGGGGAGTAGTTCCTTGATGGTCTCAGCTGTTGTCCGTGTAACTTCAGCATCATTGAGATTGTCGATCCAGAGCTGAAGGGCTTCCTTAAGTTCTGTTGGAATATCCTGGTCTAAGAGTTCGGCCATCATATCAGCAAGCTGACTTCTGCGAGCTTCTTGGGCAAGATTCATGCCGAAGCCGAATTCTGCATTGTCCTCAAAGAGTGAGTTAGCCCAGCTTGGTCCATGTCCAAACTCGTTCTTTGTGTATGGACAGGTTGGTGCACTTCCACCATAGATGGAGGAGCAACCAGTGGCGTTGGCGATCATCATGCGGTCGCCGAACAGTTGTGTTGCTAGTTTAATATAGGCAGTCTCACCGCAACCGGCACAGGCACCCGAGAACTCAAAGAGTGGCTGTTTAAACTGGCTACCCTTGACGTTGTTAGGAGCAATATGTGCACCGCGATTTGGTAGATTGATGGCAAAGTTCCAGTTCTCGTCTTGTACTCGAGCGTGGTCTACTAATGGTTCCATGACCAAGGCTTTCTCCTTAGCGGGGCAGACCTGAGCACAGTTGCCACAACCTGTACAATCTAGAGGCGAAATTTGGATACGGTAACGAAGATCAGCCAAGTCACGACCCACACCCTTAAGGGTTACAAACTCTTCAGGTGCGTTTTCCAAATCTTCCTCCGTTGCCAAGAATGGACGAATTACAGCATGGGGGCAGACAAAGGAACATTGGTTACACTGGATACAATTTTCGGGAATCCAGTTGGGTACATTGATTGCAATTCCACGCTTCTCATAGGCCGTGGTTCCAGTAGGCATGACTCCGTCAGGGGTAAAGGCACTTACAGGAAGATCGTTACCCTTGAGGGATTGCACTGGACGTACGACTTCATCCACAAATGGGATTGTAGGTTCTACAGTGGCTGCCGCTTCTGTAGCATCAGCCCAACTTGCAGGGTAGTTTACTTCTACCAAGTGCGATGTTGCACTGTCTACGGCTGCGTAGTTCATATTAACAATCTTCTCGCCCTTGTCACCATAAGATTGGAAAATAGCCTCTTTGATGAAGCGCAAGGCGTCTGCTGGCGGAATAACATTCGCAATCTGGAAGAAGGAAGCCTGCAAGATTGTGTTGATGCGGCCGCCTAAGCCAATTTCAGCAGCAATTGCTACGGCGTCAATGTTGTAGAAGCGGAGTTTCTTCTCAGCAATGGTCCGCTTGACATGGGCTGGCAACTCTGTTTCCATTTGCTCCAGACTCCAAGGAGAGTTGAGCAGGAAAACGCCGCCTTCTTTAATGCCGTCTAGCATGTCGTAACGAGTTACGTAGGATGGGTTATGGCATGCTACAAGGTCAGGTTGGCTTACTAGGTAAGGTGCTTTGATCGGAGTGTGACCAAAACGCAGGTGAGAAATGGTAATGCCACCAGATTTCTTGGAGTCATACTCAAAGTAGCCTTGGGCATACATGTCTGTTTCGTCACCAATGATCTTAATACTATTTTGGTTGGCACCAACAGTACCATCGGAACCGAGACCATAGAACTTGGCACTAAAGAGTCCCTTAGGTGCAATGTCTAAGTCTTCGTTTACTTCTAGGGAAGTGTTCGTTACATCATCAATGATGCCGACGGTAAAGTGGTTCTTGGGATTAGCTTGATTGAGGTTGTCGAAGACAGCCTTAACCATAGCAGGTGTGAACTGTTTCGAGCTGAGACCATAGCGTCCGCCTACCACTTGGATAGCATCGCGACCGGTTTCTACAAGGGCAGCCTGAACATCAAGATAGAGAGGCTCGCCTACAGAACCGGGCTCTTTGCAGCGGTCTAGAACAGCGATACGTTTTACGGTGGAAGGAATCACTTCTACCAGGTGCTTAGCTGAGAATGGACGATAGAGACGAACCTTGACTAGACCGAGCTTGGCGCCTTGGGCGTTTAGGAAGTTTACGGTCTCTTCAATGGTGTCAGTGCTAGAACCCATGGAGATAATGACATGTTCAGCATCTTCGGCCCCTACATAGTCAAAGGGCTTGTAGTAGCGACCAGTTAAATCGCCAACTTGCTTCATGGTCTCGATGACGATCTCAGGTACGGCCAGATAGTATGGGTTAGCAGCTTCGCGACCCTGGAAGTAGATATCTGGGTTTTGGGCAGTTCCCCTTAGCTCTGGATGCTCAGGATTCAAACCCCGGGCTCTAAAGGCAGCAACTGCATCTTTGTCGATGAGCTTGGCCATTTCATCATATTCAATGACATCGATTTTTTGAATCTCGTGGGAGGTTCTAAATCCGTCAAAGAAATGGACAAATGGTACCCGAGCTTTTACGGTAGCCAGGTGAGCGACGAGGGCCAGATCCATATTCTCTTGGACAGAGGCGGAAGCCAGCATGGCAAATCCAGTCTGCCGTGCAGCCATGACGTCGGAATGGTCACCAAAGATGGAGAGGGCATGAGCTGCTACAGAACGAGCAGATACATGGAAAACAGCCGGTAATAGTTCGCCGGAAATCTTGTACATGTTGGGAATTTTCAAAAGCAATCCCTGGGAAGCGGTAAATGTAGATGTAAATGCTCCACTTACCAAAGAACCGTGTACAGCTCCTGCGGCTCCTGCTTCAGATTGGAGTTCTGCAACACGTACAGGACGTCCAAAAATGTTCTTTTGTCCGTGGGCGGCCCATTCATCACAGTATTCACCCATATCGGACGACGGAGTAATGGGATAAATCGCGGCTACGTCACTAAACGCGTAGGCCACATGGGCAGCTGCGAAGTTACCATTAACAGTCATCTTGCGCATAAGTTAACTATACCCCCTATTGAGTAATATTGAAAATAAAGCCTGCGGCACAAGGACAGGCATTTTTTCCATGGGAATCCCTTCTCGATTAGCCATTGGATTCCTTCCCAATTATACACCTTTATATTATAGAACGTCAAATTATTAACAGGGGGAAAGGGGCGACCCTCCTTGGGGCGCTGAATTATAACATACCAATAATATTAGTGAGTAGGGTGCAAAGTGCAATACCGACAGTGGTGGGCAGAACAGCTGCCAAAAAAGTCCATTTTAGGCTTCCAGTCTCTCTTTTGATCGTTAGCAGCGTGGTGGCACAGGGCCAGTGGAAGATGGTGAAGATGACAAAATTTAGGGCGGTGACCCAGGTCCAACCGTTGGCTGTTAGGATTCCCTGGATCGCCTGGAGTCCTTGAACTTCCATGAGCGTGTTGCCAGAGAGGTAGCCCATAAAGATGATGGGCAGAACGATTTCGTTAGCTGGAATTCCCAGAATAAAGGCGAGGAGAATGACTCCATCTAGTCCCATCATCTCGCCGATAGGTTGGAGCCAGAGGGATAGATGGGTGAAAAGAGTCTGGTCCTGTAACCAGACATTCGCCAAGACCCAGGTAATGAGTCCGCAAGGTGCAGCTACGACGACTGCTCGCCACAAAACGGTCAGTGTCCGATCAAGAAAGGAGCGAACTAGGACTGTTCCAATTTGAGGACGACGGTAAGGGGGGAGTTCGAGGATGAAAAACGATGGCTCTCCCCGAAGCATCGTTGCAGTTAGAAGGCGGGAAATCAGCAGTGTAGCCAAGACACTCATGACAAGCGCGGTCAGGACTATGAGAACCGCGTAGAAGCTTGTCATCTGTGTTCCGATGACTGCGCCGGCCATGATAGAACCCATGACAATGAGTATGGGAAACCGACCATTGCACGGTACAAGATTATTCGTGAGGATGGCAAGCAAGCGATCTCTAGGAGAGTCGATGATCCGGGCTGCGATCACACCTACGGCATTGCAACCAAAGCCCATTGCCATTGTCAAAGACTGTTTGCCATGGGCCCCTGCCTTTTGGAACAACGCATCCAGATTGAACGCTAAGCGGGGGAGATAGCCAAAATCCTCCAGGAGAGTGAAGAGGGGAAAAAAGATGGCCATCGGTGGAAGCATGACCGAGACAACCCAGGCAAGGCCTCGAAACATGCCCAGGACTACGGAATCATGGAGCCAAAGAGGGCTCCCTAATCTTGTGAAGAGACCACTTAACACACGTTCTATACCAAGAAACAGGCGGGTCAAAAGTTCCGACGGATAGTTCGCACCTACAATTGTGATCCATAAGACGGTGGCCAACATTCCAAGCATAAGCGGAATGCCAAAGCGGCGGGAGGTGGCAATCTGATCAAGGCGATGAGACAATCGGCACATATCCGAGGGAGTGGTGACAACCATTTCTGCAATTCTCTCGGCCTCTGCGTACAGGGACGCAGTGGGATTTTCTTGGTTGATGTCAAAGGCGACTGCTTCAGGTTGGATAACGCCG
>JAAZLY010000165.1 GCA_012799115.1 Bacillota bacterium | reverse complement strand
GGGGTCAGACCCCCCAAAATTTAGCAAAAATGGATAAATGGCTTTTGTGCAAGTGTACTATCATTGTTATACGAGGAGGTAATGCAATGGAGACAATGGAAGCTATTCGGCAGAGACGAAGTATTCGCAGTTTCCGGAAGGATGAGATTCCGAACGATGTCGTGGAAAGACTGCTGGACTTGACAATTCAAGCCCCGAGCGCAAAGAACGATCAACCATGGAGATTTGTGGTGACTCGAGGGGAAGCCAAAGGGCGCTTGATCCAGAAACTGCAAGAAGTACTGGATGAGGAGAAGATTCAAGGTCGACCCACCGGCAGCATGCAAGGCAGCATCCGTGCCATGGCAGAAGCACCTATTGTTATCTTGGTGTTTAACCGCCTGAAACGCGAGGGCATCCCAGAACCCTACTGCTATGGCAAGTTACTTGTGGATACACAATCCATAGGAGCGGCAATTCAGACTCTCTTATTAGGTGCACAGGCTATGGGATTGGGCACCCTTTGGGTCTGTGATGTGCTTTATGCAGCAAGGCAAGTTCAGGTCTTTGCCTCAACTGAGGATGAACTTGTAGCAGCCGTTGCCCTAGGAATTCCTGCAGAATCCCCTGGACCAAGACCGCGGACGGGCTGGCAGGAACTGACTACGTGGATGGACTAGTGAACACCAGAGAGGGGGAGTGATGTTTGAGTTACCTAGACCAAGTTCAGCTGAGTTTGGATTACATCGAAGATCACATTACTGAACCTCTTTGCGTTCAGGAACTGGCGGCGTTGGTCGGCTTTTCCCCCTATCATTACTACCGCGTCTTTGGAGCCTATGTCGGTATGCCCGTCATGGAGTATGTACGCCGTAGACGCCTAGCACATGCTGCGGCCGCACTTGCAGGTCATGGGCGTATTTTAGATATCGCCCTTGACTACGGCTTTCAGACCCACGCCGGATTCACCAAGGCGTTCCTAAAGACATATGGTCTTCCCCCAGAACGGTATCGTCTCCATGCCAGCGGCCGGCCTCCAGAACGCGTTAAGCTGTCCCGACTTAGAGAGTACAAATTTCGAGGAGGTATCATTGTGGAACCGAAAATATTAGAGCGCTCTGCGTTTAAGATTGCTGGATATGTTCTGCAAACCACGACGGAGAACGCCCAGAATCTCAAGGACATACCGAAGTTCTGGCAAGAGTACCTAGGGTCGAATCAAGCCAAACATCTGCAAACGCAACCAAACGTACTAAATCACACCTTGTACGGGGTTTGTATGGACATGGACATCGAGACAAGTCATTTCAATTACTACATTGGTTTAGAGGTAACTGACTTTGCAGGCCTCGATCCCATACTTGCCAAGGCGGAACTACCAGCGGCAACCTACGCTGTGTTCACCACACCACCAACGGATAGGAGCTCCCTTTCCGATTACATCCAGAGCACTTGGGCATACATTTATAACGAATGGTTCCCCAACTCTGGTTATGAGTTTGCTACTGGAAGTGCTGACTTTGAACGCTATGACGAGCGTTCTCTCAGCGACACCCAGGCGGTAGCAGAAATCTGGGTCCCCATCGTGAAAAAAGATATCTAACACTGCACTTCGATTGCGGCATTTGGCCTAGCCGTACACCATGGATCCATAGATTGAGGGTCCGTACCAAAAACCCCGCGGAAACATCTCCGCGGGGTTCCTGCTTCTCGATTGCTTCTCGATTGCTTCTCGATTGCTTCGTAATCACATCCGAATCGCTAGCACCAACTACAAGTTTGAGTAATACTCCTCTGGACGCTGCAGAGTGTCTAGGACCTTCTGCAAGACCTCGCGATGGGCCTCTTCCTCCCGAACCAGCATCTGAAAGGCCTCCCGCTCGCCGTCAGATATCGCATCCCGGGCAAGTTCTCTATACAGTTCCACGGCCCTATTCTCAAACTCCACGGCCCGCTGATAGACTGTGATATAGTTCGGATCCTTCACAGCACCTTCAAAGATCTCCGTCACATCATAGTCCATGATGCGTTCCTGGTAGTCATATAGGCCTGACTCCTTGATCTGCTTGACAAACTGGTAATGTCTTTCTTCATCCGCGGCCAAACCCTGGAGAATCTCCCGCAAGGCCGAATCTTCCATCAGAGATGCCTGTTCTAAGTAGTACTCCTTACCCTGCAACTCGATTTGCATGGCGTAATCTAAGGGATTCATCAATACCACCTCATTCTAGACTTACTTTGAAGCTTTGATTTCCAATACTTCCACAAACTCAGCCGGATCAACTCGGAAAGGTGCGCCATGTCCTTCAAAAAAACCATGTTCGTCTACTAAGTGAATGTTGAGATCAGACCAGGACACACTCCTACCTGTCCGCAGATTTTTCACCCGGGTGATCGACTTGGATGCCTGGACGTTATCTGCGAAGGGACAGGGAATGTCTCCCTTGTGTTCCTCCCGCTCGACTTCAAACACATCATCCACCACTTGTAGTCCGAGCCCGCCCGCTGCTTTTTCTGTGAAATAACGCATCCGATTGGCAATGTCTTGATTCGTTATACCCAATGGTTCGAGCACGAGCTGGTCATGGCGAATAATGTCCTTCAGGGAACGGGTATCAGTACCTAGAAACTGATGGGCAGCAAGCTGTCCCGAACGCATATTATCCTCAATACGCTTGAATTCTGGCCCTTGTTTCACTGTTCATCCCCCCTAAAACTCATCAAAGAATATCGCGTCTCTACTAAAGCCAATCTTCGTCAACACCTGAACACAAGCGTTGATCATCCCTGGACTACCGCATAGGTATGCCTGCCTACGCTCTGCATCAGGGACATGGCGAGCTACTACATCTGTAATCAGACCTTGTTCCCCATCCCACTCGTCTTCTGGAGTCGCTCCAGAAAGGGCTGGTATGTAGGTGAAGTTATCATATTTTTCTTCAAGTTCTCTGAAGAAATCGAGATAGTAAAGGTCCCGCCTGCGAACTGCACCAAAGAAGAACTTCATCTTCTTTTCTAGGTTCTTCTCTAGAATATCTAGGACCAAGGAACGAATCGGTGCCAGACCAGATCCTCCTGCGATAAAGATGAGCTCATCGCCACCTTCATGCAGATAGAAATCGCCAAACGGACCTGCAAAGGTAATTTCGTCACCCTCATTAACATGCTCATGCAGGAATGTCGTACAAATACCACCAGGGACAAGGCGAATAATCAGCTCAATGATATTATTCTCAGAGGGCACCGACGAAATCGAATAGGCGCGGCTCACGGCCTCGGTGACTTTGCCATAGGGTTTGCTATCGATCTGTACATACTGCCCAGCCTTGAAATCAATGGTCGTTGGCTCGAGTAACTGAAAGCGAAACTGCTTAATGTCATGCGTAAGCTGTTTAATCTCGGAGACTCGAGTACGGTACTGCTTAATGTTAAAGAACTCGTCAGGAATACGGATCTTCAGATCCTGCTTTACCTTCACCTGACAGGATAGGCGCACGCCAGCTTCCCGCTCCGCTTCAGATATGAATGGTTCTTCGGTAGGTAGCACCGGTCCTACACTCTCAACCAGCGTCACTTTACAGAGACCACAGGTAGCCTTGCCACCACAGGCTGAGGGAATAAAGATCTTTTGGCTTGCGAGACTTGAGAGTAGACTCGAGCCTCCATTCACTTCCAGGCTCCGGGCACCATTATTGATGTCAATCTTACATATTCCATAATCGTTCAGCTTGTAGTCAGCCAAGACAACGATGGCCGCTAGGACCGTTGCCAGAATCGACAAGCTTAGCACTGTAAACAAGACTGTCATAGACCTCACTCCGTTTCTACGTGGACTTCCTCGTGAGCTTCCTTGTGGGAACTCCCTGAGTACCCCTTCTAGGTTCTACATCACAACAAAAATACCCGAGAATCCCACAAAGGCCAGGGCCATAAGCCCGGTGATGATGAACGTAAGCGCAGGCCCTTCTAAACCCCGTGGTAACTCCTTACCCGCTATCTTTTCCCGGATAGCAGCCAAGGCTGCGATGGCTAACCACCAGCCCAATCCACTGCCGAGACCAAAGACCAAGGTCTGAAGAAATCCGTAACTGCGAATAACCATGAAGAGACTGATACCCAAAATGGCGCAGTTCACGGTAATTAGGGGCAGGAAGATACCCAGCTTCATGTGCAGATCCGATAGATACCGGTCCATGACCATCTCAATGATCTGCACCGTTGCAGCGATCACGATAATGAAGATCAGGTAACGCAGATAGTCGAGGCCCAGAGGGATCATGACGTAGTGG
>JAAZLY010000164.1 GCA_012799115.1 Bacillota bacterium | reverse complement strand
CGTTCCCCTGGCCTGGCATGAGGTAGTGCACTCCTAGGTCCTGAAGCCACAATGGGATCGAAGGACATAGCGCTTGCTCCTGCTTTCCTCATCAGAAACTCTAGTTCTAGGGCGATCTCTCTTTCTGTTAGGCCAGAGCGAATCGTGGGAAGAAGCTTAGCAAATGCTTCATCTGCGATGGCAGCTGCCTTTCGAATATTGGCAACTTCGTCTTTAGTTTTGATCATGCGTAGTTCTTCGACCCAACCCTTGATACCGATAAACTCCACACCAAGCTTCTCCTGCCACTCATCCATCTGGTTCACGGTGACATATTCTTTTTCGAAGCCGATGGTCTTGACTTTGTCTTCTGCAATCAATATCTTTAGCGATTCGATGTAACTCTCAATATGTATGAGTTCCCAACCAGGGCACTCGGCTTTTACCTGTTCCAGGTAGCGAAAGTCTGTTAGTATGGCCTGTCTGGTGCCTGAAATCCATACTAGACCTGCTGATCCGGTAAAACCAGTTAGATAACGCCTGTTTACTGGACTAGAGACCAAGAAAACGTCTACTCCCTCAGCCTTCAGACGCTCTCGAATCCGAGTTATTCGTTCCATATTCGCCCTCCTAACTTCTGTTGTGAATCTTTTCTATTCGTTCCATGGAAACTCCTGCCTATCTTTTTTCTCCTCAAAAGAAAAACCCCATACGGGGTCAAGGCTGAAAAAACAAAGTCACATTGACAGTTGCCTTACATCTTTTCATCATTACATCCGCTAATGAACAGTGTTTCAATTTAGGATGGGATTGTTTCAGTTGCCGAACAGTCTGACGGATGTCCATAAGCAGTCTTTCACTCGACTCATAATCCAAGGCAGTCTCATAAACGAATAAAGACATGGTATATCCTCCCTGACCTTATTGATATTAATAGTATGTGCTGGGAGGACGAGCTTTATTCATTAATTTTTCATTTTCCGTTCAATTTTTAGGTCCGATCAAGTTGGGGCGCACGGTAAACTCTGCTCCCGCTGGTATATGTAGGCGAACTCGGAGTTGCGACTTCCTGGCCGAAACCCAGCCTAAGCCACTAACAAAAAGGTCTTCCCTTGGTCTAAGCTGTACCACATGCTCTTCCCAGGTCCTTACTGGCGCTCCCTCAAGACCCCGCTGTAGCCATTTGTCCATTTGCTGTATCGAGGCTTTTTGCCATTTCACTCCTGAACCGGTAAAACCTATCAACAAAGCGTCGCCGCTCGTTGAAAGGCACTCCACCGCAGCCAGGCTCTTAATGAGGACTACATCGCCTGTGCGAACTGGGTAGAGGTGCGATGAAAGGCTCTTGTGTGGAATAATCTCCTGGGCCAGTTCTGGCTCTACCAAGTCACTAATTCTTCCCTGGGGTACGAATCCCGGTGAATCGGCCAAGACTAGACCCCCAGGGCATGACCAGCGGGACACATTCACGGTTGTACCTGGGTAGGGTGATATAGTTGGTTCGATCTTCGCGCGTTTACCGCCACCGATACGCATGTGCAGGAGACGCTGCAAGACACTGGACTTTCCGACATTCGTAATGCCAACAAAAAGGACGTTCTGGCCTAGTGTAAGCAGAAGATCGGCCAAGGCTGGAAACCCATAGCCATTAGCGGCGCTGACCAAAACAAACTTGGCCTTTGGTACGCCATAGTGATCCAAACGAGATTTTACCCAACTCCCCAATTCTCTAAGGGGTGTGGTTTTGGGGATTAGGTCAGCTTTGTTTACCGCCAAGACAACTTCTTTGCCCCGCATCAAACCAAGCAATGCAGGGGGAAGCCCTGCTTCAAAATCGAGGAGATCGACGACGAGGCAAATACCTGTAGCCCATTCCACACCTGCACTAATGGACTCTAAGGCATCACTTGGTTTCACGGCCCCAATCTCATTTTGACCATAATGGTTGATTCGAAAACAACGTTGACAAAGAAGTGTTTCTTGCTCTAGCAAATGCTGTGGTACGAACCCGAACCGGGTTGGATCTTCAGTCTGCAGTGTTGCTCCGCAGCCTTGACAATGTTTATCACACATCTTAGTCTCTCCCTTGCCGAATCTTGGCATGCTGGGCACTGATTAGCCCCCGTTTCACCATAGTCTCAAGTATCCTGTGTTCAAGCCGCCGCATCCATTTTGTCGTGTCAAGCTCGTTCTTGCTGATTGGATTGATTAAAATCGTGTGAATCCCCAATCGATTACCGCCGAGAACATCGGTAAACAGCTGATCGCCCACGACTGCAACCTCATCCGGCGCTAGATTTAAGAGACTCATGCCCCTACGAAAAGATCGGCCTAGTGGTTTTAGGGCAAGACCAACTGCGGGTATGCCCAGTGAAGTAGCGATCTTTTGGGCACGTTCCTTTTTGGCATTCGACACCAAGCAGATTTTGAATCCCTCTTCCTTGACCCGTTTTACCCATGCCACAAAGGCCTCTTCTATCTCTGGTTTCCCCCAGGGAACCAAGGTATTATCGATATCCACTAAGAGACCCAGAATCCGCTTCTTCTTAAGCTTGTCTAGGTCAATGGCAAACACGCTCTCGCAAATAACATCTGGAACCAACTTCTTCATCTCAACGCTCTACTTTCCCTAATTTCCCTCAATTATACCACAGATTTTGCAGCAGATAAATGCAGGAGAAAAAAGCGCCCTCCAAGGGGCGCCACTACGAACCCATTTCGTGCAGTAGTTTTCCCAGAGCCCGCTTTTCAATGCGGGATACATAGGAACGTGAGATACCTAGTTGACGTCCAATTTGCCTCTGGGTCAAGCGTTCTTGCTGTCCAAGTCCAAAGCGTAGTTCCAGCACCGTCCTCTCTCGCTTTGACAAACATCCGAAGCACTCCGCCAATAAATCCCGATCCATGTTAAGGACCACTTCATCTAGGACCTCATCTTCGTCGGAACTAAGAATGTCCATCAGGCTAATCTCATTTCCCTCTCGATCCGAGCCAATGGGATCATAGAGCTTAATCTCTTGACGAATACGCTTCGTTGTTCGCAGGTGCATCAAGATCTCGAATTCACTGACAGAGAGGACAAGATGGATTGCGCGGTGGCAAATGTATCACGGTCAATAATAGGAGGACAAGGAATGTAGATCCACTCTTCTGGCGGTCTTGGCCGTACTCGCTCTTGCGTTGTATCCCATCTGTTTTGATAGAACTCGCCAATATACGTTCGGTTACCCAGAATCTGCCTCACCACCTGCCGGTGCCAGATGGGCGCTCCCCGCTTCGTTGGCACCCCACGTGCAGTTAAGGCGCGGGCAATGCCTGATATACCCCGAATTCCAGGGGGAGGCGTAATAAGCCAGGCGAAGATTTCCTTCACAACCTCCGCTTCCTGCGGATTGATCGTCAATTGCTCCTGGGTTTTGTCAAAGTCATATCCATAGATTTGAAAATCGCGCAATACCCGCCCCTGCCTGGCCTTCTCCCTTCTTCCCCGGCACATTCTCTCCGTGATCTTCGCCTTTTCAAACTCAGAGATTGCCCCTCGCAGAGCATAAAACAGATTTCCTTCAGGCGTCTTACTATAATCACCATTAACAAAGTTCAGGGATACACCCTGGCGTTCCCACTCCTCGGTGAGGAGAAGTTGGTGTAAGAGCTTGCGCGACAAGCGATCTGGGTCGAGGCAGTAAACAGAGTCCACTTCGCCTTCCTTGATCTTTTGCCGAAGTTTCTCTAGAGCTGGTCTATGGAGTGTTTCACCCGATACCCCCTCATCAGCAAAAATAAGGGCAGAAACTTGACCGATTCGTTCTTGACACTCCCTTATCTGACTCGGAATACTAAACCCATGTTTGGCCTGTTCCTCGGTGCTGACTCGAGCATAAATAGCCAGCAGTTTCCTCACCTCCCTTTTTTTACCTAGATTATGTCTGCGGGCTTCGAATCATGATATAATGGGTCGAAAAGGAGGTCTGCCCATGGAACTAAGACTTGCAATTTTCGACTTAGACGGGGTCATTGTAGATACTGCGAAATACCACTATTTAGCATGGAAACGTTTGGGGGAGAAGATTGGGATTGAATTTACCGAACAAGACAACGAACGATTAAAGGGCGTAAGCCGCATGCGATCGCTAGACATTCTATTGGAGATTGGCAAGCAAACACGTACCGACGAAGAAAAGGAGCAGCTTGCGGCCGAGAAGAATGCGTGGTATGTGGAGTACATTACTCAGATGGATTCCTCGGAGATCCTCCCAGGCGTACTCCCATTCCTAGAGGAGTTGCGTACCCAAGGCATCAAAATAGCCCTTGGCTCTGCGAGCAAGAATGCTAAGACCATTCTGGAGCGGGTATCCCTCAGTGACTGTTTTGACGTGATCGTAGACGGCAACTTGGTTACCAAGGCCAAGCCTGATCCTGAGGTATTCACCCTTAGTGCATCCTTGCTTGGTATTGAAGCAGAGCAAACTGTTGTCTTTGAAGATGCTCAAGCGGGGATTGAGGCTGCGCTGCGAGCCAAGATGCTTACAATCGGCGTCGGTGAACAGGACACCTTGCATGAGGCACACTATGTGATTCCAGGTTTCGAAGAATTTTCAGTCGCTGATCTAAAGAAGGTATTGGCTTTAAGGTAGATCGCTGTGTTTTTTTACAGATGTGTGCAAACGATTGCCAAGCCGCGAAAAATGCGTTATGATCACTCTAGATCTGTAGACAGGAGGGGTGTTTGTGCGACTATTTTTGGGAACCCATGAATGGAACATTGTTGAAGAGGGCTTTCATCCCGAGCGTAACCGGATTGTGGAAAGCATCACCTCATTAGGTAATGGTTATATGGGGATGCGTGGTAATTTTGAAGAACAATACTCCGGGGATAGTCTACAAGGCACCTACATAGCTGGGGTCTACTACCCCGATCGCACAGTTGTGGGTTGGTGGAAAAATGGCTATCCCGAGTATTTTGCGAAGGTCCCAAACGCGGTCAATTTCATTGGCATCGATGTGAGCCTCGACCACCGAAACCTGGATCTTCATACTTGGCAACCAGTAAAGTTCAAGCGAACTCTAGATATGCAACAAGGTGAACTATCTCGTAGTTTTCAGCTTGAGGACGAGATGGGCCGCAAATTCTCCGTTGAGACTAGACGCTTTGTGAGCAAGGACCAGCGTGAGTTAGCAGCCATACGTTACAGCATCACGCTAACAAGTGATCCCACGGGAAAAGGATCTGTGGTCAGATTTTCCCCCTACCTTGACGGAAATGTTCGAAACGAGGATGCAAACTACGGAGAAGACTTTTGGCAAGGAATTGAGGAATCCAGTGAGCCAAACTTACAGCTCGTGACAATGCAAACAAAGAAGTCAGGTTTTTTGGTGGCCGCCGCCAGCTGCTTCCGCCTACTACGCAATGGGATCGAAGTCAGAGATCTTCAGCCCCAATGTACGGCCTCTCCTCGCCAAGCTGCGGCTAAGGTGGAGATCACCCTTATCGCTGGAGACACCATGACCCTCGAGAAGACTGTAGCCGTGACCACCAACCGTGACTTTCCTGAGGATTTGGTGTCGAAACAGGCTGTTACCATACTCGAGGAAAATAGAAAAAAGAGCTACACAGAGCTCTTTGAGGCACATGCCAAAGCCTGGAATGTTATTTGGCAAGACAGCGATATCAGAATCGAAGGAGATGCAGCAGCCCAACAGGGCATTCGTTTCAACATCTTTCACCTACACCAGACCTACACTGGTGAAGACCCGCGGCTAAATATCGGACCAAAGGGCTTTACAGGGGAGAAATACGGAGGTAGCACCTACTGGGATACAGAAGCGTATTGTCTGCCCTTCTACCTAGGCACCAGTGATGCCAGCATTGCACGGAATCTATTGCTATATCGCTATAATCATTTAGAGAAGGCTAAGGAGAACGCCGCCAAGCTGGGTATGCAAGGAGCCCTCTACCCCATGGTGACGATGAACGGCGAGGAGTGTCACAATGAATGGGAGATCACCTTTGAAGAGATCCACCGTAATGGGGCCATTGCCTACGCGATCTTCAACTATGTACGCTACACCGGTGATCGAGCCTATCTCGGAGAACATGGTTTGGAGGTCCTGGTAGAAATCAGTCGTTTTTGGGCTAGCAGGGTCAATTATCAGTCTCGTAAGGGCGTCTACATGATCCTGGGCGTCACGGGCCCCAACGAGTATGAGAACAACGTAAACAACAACTGGTACACCAACCGCATCGCCGCCTGGACCCTAGAGTACACACTTAAGATGCTAGATGAGCTAAAACAAGAAAGTCCAGGAGCCTACGACGCTCTCGTTACTCGCCTCAATGTCTCAGTTGACGAGATGCAAATTTGGGAAGACATCATCAAAAAAATGTACTATCCCATCGTTGAAGAGTTGGGGATCTTCGAACAGCAAGATGGCTTTATGGACAAAGAGCTGATACCCGCCCACCAGATTCCCCCCCATGAACTGCCCTTAAACCAACACTGGTCATGGGATCGGATTTTACGCTCTTGCTATATCAAACAGGCAGATGTCCTCCAGGGTCTCTTTTTCCTCGGGGATCGCTATGATCTGGAGACAAAAAAACGCAACTTCGATTTCTATGAACCTCTTACAGTCCACGAATCGTCGTTGTCGCCATGTGTCTATTCGATCATTGCAGCCGAAGTCGGATACCAAGACAAGGCCTACGAACTTTACCTACGTACGGCACGGTTGGATTTGGACAACTACAACAATGATACGGATGATGGACTCCATATTACCAGCATGGCTGGAACGTGGATGTCAATCGTATACGGCTTTGGCGGGCTACGAATTGAAGAAGATACCCTCTCGCTGAGGCCCTATGCGCCGCCAGAATGGAATAGTTTCTCTTTTCGATTGCGTTTTCGTCAACACCGCCTTGAGATCGATGTGAAGGCTTCAGAGGTATCGATCAGGCAGCAAGGTGGATCAACGCTAAACCTACTCGTCCATGGTCAACCCTACAGCATTGCAGAAAATGGAGCTCTCAGGGTTAAAATCCCGAACTGACATTGAATTCTCATTCTCAATGCAGCGCGCTGCATAAGTAGCTAGGCGAGTGTTCTTCTGGGAGTTAAAGGTGTTGATGGCTTTAATGAGCCCAATCACCCCAATGGAGATCAAGTCCTCACTATCCTCACCAGTGTTATCAAACTTCTTGACGATATGTGCCACAAGACGAAGGTTCCGTTCAATTAGAATATTGCGGGCACCTTCGTCTCCTGCTTCCTTTCTCGCTAATAGGTCCCGCTCCTCATCGGATCGTAAAGGTTTGGGAAAAGCGCTTCCACTTGTCACAAAGCCAGTTAAGAATCCGACCCCCTCAACCAACCACAGGCCAAGTGCATTTAATATGGAGAGAAACACCAGTCAGGCCCCCTTTCCGCCAACGCTCAAGCCTTTTATTCTATGAGCACTTGGAGAGGAATGTGCCTGTTCCCCCTTAGGAGGCGATATATTTCTTAAGGGGACGCCACAGCATGACGCTTAAGATCACGCTAACGGATCCCTGGAGCAGATCCCCTGGTAACGATACTAATGCCGGGCCGAGACCATAGTAAAGAATCCCTACGAAAAAATAGCCAATAACCATGACAAGGGCCGCCAGTGAGGTTCCGAGGATGATGCTTGCAGCCTTTCCTTTGGGCATATGAAGTATGATCCATCCAACTAGAAACCCCTCAAGTCCCTTAATAACAAAGGTCCAAGGTGCCCAATAGGCATAGCCGAGTAGCAGATCAGCGAGACTTGAACCAAGAGCCCCTGCCAATCCACCTACTACTGGCCCAAAGATCAATCCGGCCATCAACACAACACTGTCCCCGATATTTACATATCCTTTAACACCAGGTAAGGGAACATTCACCACCATCGTGGTTACCGTCACTAAGGCGATCAACAGTGCGGTTGTAATCATTTTCCTCGAATTCACCGAACCAGCCCCTTTTCGAATCATGATCAGTATCAAAAAGGGGAGTCAATCCTCTTGCAGTTTGACTCCCCCCATCCTAGATCAAGGGTTTACCTTTGAGCTTGAAAATCTCTTCGCGGAGCCACTGATTCTCACGGAGTAAGGCGCGATATCCCCATTCCAACTCCTTGTTTTTCTGTGTTAACTCCTTGTTTTCTCGCACATTGTTGTGTATCTTTGTCTCGTAATCATGAACCAACCGCGACAAAGATAAGAGCTCCTGTTCCAAGCGGGCCTTGCTAGCTTCTAACTCGTCAAGGGGGGTCTCTTGTTGATAGGTCGCCATACCAGCTTTCCACACCAACTGAACTGCTTCCCACAAGGATGAAGCCTTAGTCATTCGTTTTAGATTCCTCACGCCAAGCCCCCTTGTTTACTCTATTCCACACGTTGATCGATCTTCTTTAGTAGATGTATGACACCTACCTCCTGTGCTAAGCGTTTCGAGAGACCATAGCAGTAATTCGCAAGTCGCTCATCGCCTTGGGCGTAGAACTCATCCCCCAACCGAAGAAAATCCTTGATCTTCTTGCGCGGTTCTTTGGGTAGACTCCACAGGAGTTTCAATCTCAATGTCTGCCACCGTTTAGGCGGGTCTATATCCATTCAGGAACTCACTCTCCAGTCAAATCTGATAAGCTCATCATAGCACAAACAGCGAAACCTTTCAATTCCGCGTCGCACCCCGAATGCATCAATGATTGGTGCCTCTCCGGTATGAGCGGTAAGCACGGGTAATCCAAAACACTACAAAGGTGTAAACCGGCAGAGTCACCAAGCGGGCCAGAACTCGCATGGGTAGAATGACAAAGAAGCCTTGTCCGTACAAGATCGTGAGCCAGAGCGTATTGAGGAATATCCCTGTCACCAAGTCTGTCACCAAGACTGTGGCCCCTACTTGATACCAGCTCAGAGAATCACGCTTCTTATGCAGGATCCATCCAGGAATCAGTCCCACTAGAACCGCACTGATCGAGAAGCCAGGGAAGAACGCTCCGCCATGGGAGTTGATCATGTAACCAATTAGATCCGAGGCAAGCCCAGTAAGTCCTCCCCCTATGGGCCCAAAGAGCACTCCAGCCAAGATGATAGGTATTTCGCCAAAACTCAGGCGTAGGGCCCCCACACCCGCAATGGGAAGAACAACTCCGAAAATCCGAGTCAACACAATGGACACAGCTGTTAATAGACCAAGGTTGGCAGCGTGCCTAGTTGTCAAACGCATCAATTCAGCCTCCTAATTGCCGGCAACGGATAGTTGACGAATCAGAAGTGAGGGTGAGCCCACATGCCCACCAGAACCTGGGCTACCAAACTCTAGGTCCGCTCCAATCGCCTCTACCTCGTCAAGTACGGTAAAGAAGTTGCCTGCCACAGTGATTTGCTCCAAAGGACGAACAATTACTCCATTTTCCACCAGATAGCCATAAGCACCTAGGGAAAAGTCGCCAGATACAGGATTCGCTCCTGAATGGAGCCCTTGAACGTCGATGATGATGATTCCGTTGTCGAGTGTTTCCACCAAGGCGTCATAACTCATTGTGCCAGGTTGAATAAAGAAATTGCTGGGTGAAATGCCAACAGGAGACTTAAATGACGCTCTTGATGCATTACCTGTAGGCTCGACACCATCTTTCTTCGCCGTCTTCAGGTTGTGTAAGAAAGTCATCAGCTTGCCCTCTTCAATCACGTTCTTGGTGTGCGTAGCTACACCTTCGTCATCAAATGAGGCCGAAGCACCGCCGTTTTTCAACAGAGGATCATCAACTAAAGTAATGCAGGGACTGGCAATTTTCTCGTTAAGCTTACCAGCTAAGAGCGACAAGCCTTTCTGAACAGCTTCAGCCGAAAAGACGG
Source organism: Bacillota bacterium (assembly GCA_012799115.1). Lineage (GTDB taxonomy): Bacteria > Bacillota > Limnochordia > Darwinibacteriales > Darwinibacteriaceae > UBA5420. The sequence continues at coordinate 17,413 of JAAZLY010000164.1, read as the reverse complement.
AAGAAAATGTAGCTAATAAGTCCCGGGCCACATCATGCCGTAATAAGACTCGATAGTCGCCAGAGGGCAGACTCCTAGCACCTAACAAGGACGCTGCCTCCTCCACTGCTTCTTTGGCAAGTTTCTTCGCGTCAAACTGACTCCAGTCATTTCCAAACACCATCCGGGAACCCGTCTTGGCCTGTTCATCTTGGCGAACGACTGCGGAGACAAAACCATACGCTCCATTTCTCCGGAAGGATTGCTCCAATCCCTTTGTGTTGGCGATATAGACGTCTGTTTCAGTGTATCCAGTGGTGGCCCAATTCACCATGGCAACGCGTTCGTCAGTGGCAAACGCTTCCGTTTCCAGGGCCTTAGCAAAGTCGATTTTCTCTTCGGCCGTCACGGCTTCGATTGCGGGATCAAAGGCTACCACCTCGGGATAGTCTACTGAACCCGGGAAGAACTCGATCTCCTCATCAGAATCAATGATCTGAGCATTGGCCTTAGCACCACGAATCAAAAGTTCCACCGACTCTTCATCGAGGGTTTCTGTATAAGAATAGCCAACCTTACCAGCAAAGCGTGCTCGGAAACCTACTCCTTGCACTACGCTGACTCTGTAGTCATCGACTTCCTTTTGGAAAATGCGAGTAGAAAAGCTTTTGGATCGGGTGAAAAAGACCTCCATATCCTCGAGCCCTGCATCCTTGCCAGCTGCAAAAACGGTACGCTTGAACTCTTGAATCTCCATTAGTTAGCCCCCTTTCGTCCGCCAACTGTAATCTCACTCACCCGAATTGTGGGTTGACCCACGTCGGCAGGAATCGTACCACTAAGTGAACCACACATGCCTTGCCCAGTGGCTAGATTCGAGGCGACCATGTCTATCTTCTGTAGAATCTGAGCACCTTGCCCAATGAGCGTTCCTCCGCGCACAGGCTTTTCGATCTTCCCATTACGAACGATATATCCCTCCGCCACTGCGAAGTTGAACTCACCGGTGGCGGGATTCACCGAACCACCACCCATGCGTTTAGCAAACAGGGCATACTCGGTGTTATTGATGATCTCCTCTTTGGTAGACTCGCCGGCACAAATGAACGTATTGGTCATCCGGGAGGTTGGTGCAAACTTGTAGGACTGCCTTCTCCCGCTTCCGGTTGATTCCATCTCCATGCGACGACCATTTAACTTGTCAACCATGTACCCGGTCAAGATGCCATTCTCGATGAGCACATTTCTCCTAGTTTTCGTGCCTTCATCATCGATATTCTGTGAACCCCATGCATTGGGAATCGTACCATCATCAACGGCCGTAACCAAAGGACTCGCCACTTGCTGCCCAAGCTTGCCACTGAAAACAGAAGCACCCTTGGCTACACTTGTCGCTTCTAATCCATGGCCACAAGCCTCGTGGAAGATCACTCCACCAAACTCGTTATCAATAATCACGGGATACTTACCGCTTGGTGCATAATCAGCATTAACCATGGTCACAGCACTACGGGCGGCATCACGGGCGATTTCTTCGACATGAATGTGATCAAAGAGCTCGAAACCTCTGTGTCCACCAGGACCGCGGAAAGCTGATTGCTTCTCATTACCCTTCGTTGCCACAGCGTTAATTCCGAGGCGTGTTCGAATCCTACGATCCTCCACCAATAATCCTTCGGAGTTTGCAATCAGCACATTTTGGTCCGTATCCATGTAGGTAATGGCGACTTGAGTTATTTGACTATCATAGTCTGACGCAGCAAAATGGGCTCGCTTCATGATAGCCACCTTATCTGTATGGAGTACCTCTGCAGGTTTCTTGGACACAGGATTAAATGCTTCGAAGCGTAGACGCTGCAGTACGATATCCTGAAGCTGAGGAGTGCCACTTAGGGCTGCTGCAGCCTCTTTGGCTACTTTCACCAGATTTTCCTTACTGGCATCGTTGGTATAGGCATATACACTTCGAAAGCCTTGGAAGATACGGATTCCTACACCGTAGTCACGACCACTTACCCCTTCCTCTACCCTGCCATTGAGCATGCGGAGATTCGTTCCCCTTGTATCTTCCGCAAAGATCTCGGCAAAGTCTCCTCCTGTAGACAGAGCCGCAGATAAGACGTCAGTTATCAAACTTTCATTGAGCAAATGAAACCCTCCTTCGTTTCTGTGGTATGATTGTTTTGGACTGTATAAATGCATTCAATCTCGGACCGCAAAGTTGTGAAGATTGACAAGACAATAGGAAAGGGTGTCGACATGGAACCTAGTGATATCATCTGGAGACTACTGGAACGGCTCAGCGAACTACAAAAGCTCTGTGATGAGAGCATTCATGAACTCCACCCCAAAACAAACGCCGATCTGATATCGAGTATCGAAGAGTGCGAAAGACTCTGTCGTACCCAGATCAACACCATGAATCGTATTGCCAAGAAGTATTAATCATGTCCCTGGGATGGGCAAAAGGAACCCTTAACAAATGGGATCCGCATGAACAATCAGAAGAACCAAGACCCGGTACAGGATAGGACGTTCCCGGAATTAGAAGCACTTCGCGGGCGAGCATACACTCGGCCTGTTTGGGTTGATCATAGAACAAGGCTACTCCTAGATACTCTGCTTGAGCCCTGAAATAATCAATATGCCAGTGCAGCTTCTTTTCTGCACGGGCATGTCGGGCAACTCGTTGTCTCAAATTACGCTGCGCGCTCCCTGCATAGGCATAGACTCCTTGCTCGAAGGAGAACGTCCCGAGTCTCCCAATACTCACCTGCCTACTTTCAGGGAGGTAGAGCCAGAGTAGGTAGACGCCTTGATTGTTCTTGATGATAGTCAGCCTCCTCCCACAGTTTTATTCGTGTCTATGAAGGTTTTTCCTTCGATTATCGAGAAATAATAGGTGCATACTGCAAAGGAGGGAAATTGGTGGAAATAAAGCAAGTCTTACGATCCCTGAGCGAAGCCTCAGGCGTGTCCGGTTACGAACACGGTTTGAACTCACTCGTGCAAGAAAATTGTCCCTGGGCCGATGAGATCAAGACAGACAAACTGGGCAATGTGATTATGTTAAAGAAGGGACAAGGCAGTGGTCCTAGACCGAAAGTCATGCTTGCCGGCCATATGGACGAAATTGGACTTATCATTACCAAGATTGAAAAGGAAGGCTTTCTACGGTTTGGTACCATCGGCGGCTTTGATCAGCGTGTGCTCTTAGCCCAAGAAGTGGTCGTGCACGGAAGAAAACCTTTGACCGGTGTGATTGGTGCTAAGCCCCCTCATGTTCAAGCAGCTGGCGAGCAAAGCAAGGCAGTGAGCATGGAAGATCTCTTCATCGATGTAGGCTTTGATAGTCAAGCAGAAGCTGAAGAACACGTAACCGTTGGCGATCTGGTAACAATGAAGCGAGATGTTCTGGATCTACAAAGTTCCTTCATGGCCGGCAAGTCCTTTGACGACAGGGCCGGGGTCGCAGCCATCTTCGAGTGTTTCAAAGTGCTAGCGAAGGTTTCCCATGATGCAGATGTATACGGTGTCGCCACGGTTCAAGAAGAGGTCGGTCTGCGTGGTGCGATAACGAGTACATATGGAATTGTACCTGACATCGGGATCGCCATTGATGTAGGTTTTGGGGATTCCCCCGGTTTGCCAGAGAGTGATACCATCAAACTCGGTCAGGGTCCTGGCATTGCCATTGGGCCACATGTTCACCCGAAACTACACACCCGTATGGTGGAGACAGCGAAGGAATGGAATATCAGTTTCTCATCCGACCCGTCTCCCTATCCAGGAGGAACGGATGCCTACGCTATTCAAGTGGCAAGAGCTGGCGTAGCCACGATTTTGCTCTCCATTCCTCTCCGCTACATGCATACGCCTATTGAAACCCTAGATTATGAAGACGTCCGTCGAACCGGCCGCTTAATGGCGATGTTTATCGCAGGTCTGGATAATGATTTCGTGGAGGGATTAACATGCTTTTAGCCCGATTAACTGAAGCGAATGGTGCACCAGGACAAGAGGGCGAAGTGCGTGACTTAATCCGTGCAGAGCTTGAAGCCCATGTCGATGAAATCAAGACAGATGCCCTGGGGAATCTCATCGCCATAAAGAATCCCGATGCCCCTGGACCAAGGGTGATGCTGGCTGCCCATATGGATGAAGTAGCCCTCATGATTGTGGGGATTGAATCAAATGGCTATCTAAAGTTTCGACCCATTGGCGGCGTCGATCCGCGGGTCTTAGTCGCTAAGTCTGTCGTCGTTGGTGCCAAGAAGGTTCCCGGCGTCATTGGTAGCAAACCCATCCATCTTCAGAAACCAGCAGAGAGAGAACGGCCCTTTACCATACAGGAACTCCTCATTGATATCGGTGCCAAGACTAAGGAAGAGGCAGAACGCCTTGTCAAGCTTGGTGAATGCGCCTATTTTACAACGAAATACGAAGAGATCGGTAATGGGAAAATCAAAGCAAAAGCGCTGGATGACCGGGTTGGCTGTGAACTTGCCATCCGTTTGCTCCAGGAGGACGTATCCTTCCCTCTGATTGCAGCGTTCACAGTACAAGAAGAGGTAGGACTCCGTGGCGCTGGAGTAGCAACATATCAAGTCAAGCCTGATCTGGCGTTGGTTCTCGAAGGCACCACCGCCTCCGACGTTCCTGGAACCGATGAACACAAACATGCCACAACGGTAGGTGCCGGTCCTTGCATCACAGTCATTGACCGTGTTTCCATTCCCTATCCTCCCCTCGTCCAAGAACTCTTTGCCTTGGCAGACGAGGAAGGAATCAAGGTGCAAGTTCGCCGTAATACAGCAGGCGGCACTGATGCAGGTCGAATTCAAATGTCCGAGGAAGGTGTCAAGGTAGCGACGATTGCGGTTCCTTGCCGCTACATCCATTCACCCGTATCGGTTATGAGCAAGGACGACTATGAGGGAGCATATAAGCTCGTGAAAAGCTATCTTAAGCGGCTCCAAGAAAGGGAGGCATCGAACTGATGAAGACGATAATCCAACAACTAACTGAGGCTTTTGGCCCTTCAGGCTTTGAGACTGAGGTTACCGAGCTCATTAAGTCCATGATTGAAGAGCATGTTGATGAACTAGGTGCGGATGTGTTAGGCAATCTCATTGCAGTGAAAAAGGGATCTCAGGACGGAAAGAAAATCATGTTCGCCGCCCATACAGATGAGATTGGCCTTGTAGTTACGCACATTGATGACAAGGGATTCTTGCGTTTTGGCAATGTCGGCGGAGTAGGTATTTCCACTCTCGTTGGCAATCGAGTCCGATTCGCAGGCGGAGCAGTTGGAGCGATCTATCAAGAGAAGGGCAGTTGGAAAGACCTGACCCTTGATAAACTCTACATCGACATTGGTGCCGAAAGTAAAGAAGAGGCACTTAAGAAGGTCAAAGTCGGTGAGTTCGGTATCTTCCACAGAGAGTTTGAAGATTTAGGTAACCGTCTGATTGCGAAAAGCATGGACGACCGCGTTGGCTGTGCGGTGCTCGTTGAGGCTCTGAAGACGATCAAGAACCCCAAGAACACACTATACTTCGTCTTCACAGCACAGGAGGAAGTCGGCCTGCGTGGTGCCAGGACTGCGGCCTATGGTATTGAGCCAGATCTGGGTATCGCCCTTGATGTGACTTTGACTGGCGACATGCCGGAGGCTCGGCGCATGGACGTATCCCTCGGTAAGGGCGCCGCCATTAAGGTCAAGGATTCCTCGCTGATCGCCCATCCTAAGGTAAAGGACCTCCTAGTAAGTTTGGCCGAGGAAAAGCAAATACCGTACCAAATGGAAGTACTAGATGCTGGCGGCACTGACGCTGGTGCTATCCACCTAACCAAGGCGGGAGTTCCGTCAGGGGCCATTTCCATTCCAACCCGATATGTTCACTCTCCCTCGGAGATGGTGGATATTCGAGACGTCAAAGCCTGTGTAGACTTAGTGGTGGCATTGGCTGACAAGGATCTAGCAGCTATCTAGCAAGAAAGAACTCAAAGGGACGTCTTTTCTCACCAAGAGCGAAGACGTCCCTTTTCTTACCTTTTCGTAGTAGCCTACTCTCTGCTACTTGTTGTAGAGATCAAGAATGCGCTTAACTAACATATTTACTTCGTCAATGGCTTCTCTTACCTTCTGTGCCGCGTCACTGGACCCTACTGAAAGATTGCGGATTTCCTGAGCCACGATTTCAAAGCCACGTCCGTGTTCCCCTGCCCGGGCAGCTTCAATCGAGGCGTTGAGGGCCACTAGATTCGTCTGCTTAGCGATATTGGCAATCGAGTTCATCAAGTGGGAGATCCTTTCAGGGATCACGGCCAAATCTTCTACCATTCTCTGAGAAAGCTCTTGTTCAGCGGCAATCTTCTCATAGGCAGCCTTCACGTCGAGCTCTAGACGTTTCTCTTCATTGATATTTCTCCAAACCACAACATTCGCAACATGCTTACCTTCTAGGTCCTTGATCGCTGTGGCGGTCAGCCGAGCATAAAAGTCTCCTATCTGTACATAGCCTGTGTGGGGCAAGTTCTTTGGATCGCTGAGGATTGCTCCCACTCTGGCGAAGTTCTTATGGTATCGATCAATATTAGCCCCAACCATACGGGCTGGATCAACCCTTGTAACGGAACTCATCTCAGAAAACAGCTCCCTCGCACTAGGGCTCATCCAAATCATGTTGTGTTTCAAATCGGAGATCATTACATTCTCGCCTAGAGCGGACAAAATCCAATCGCTCTCAATGCCAAGATTCTCTAAATACGAGTTTAGTGCCACTCTGTACCCTCCTTGATTGCCCGATCGTTCCTTACTGAAGGCTTAGTACCTTGCTGGGGACATTCGTAATGATGCTATCAACCTTGGCCAGGGACGCACGTTCGATATCCACCGCTTCGTCTACTGTCCAAACATTGACCATCATGCCCTGTGCTTGGGCAGCTTCAACGAGCTCAGGGAGGATTGTCTTATGATGGGGGTGAAGAGCCGAAGCTCCGACACTCTTTGCATACTCCCATGGATTGAACAACCCGCAGTTGTAAAGGATACCTGTTCGAGCCTGTGGTCGAAGCGTCTTGATGTGAACCAGAGCATAGTGATTGAAGGAGGAGATAATTGTCTTTTCCCACATGGAATACTCATCAATAAGAAGTGCGACGCCTTCATTTAGCTCCTCGTAGCCTAAAGCCGCTTTCGTTTCAACGTTTAGCAAGACATTCTGGTCTTTGATCAAATCAAGAACTTCGCGTAAGGTCGGTAACTGAACACCTTTGAACTCTGAAGAAAACCAAGAGCCTGCGTCGAGCTCTCTCAACTCTGCTAGCGTGAAGTCTTCAACAGATCCCTTTCCGTTCGTAGTCCGCTCCAGGGTAGCATCGTGGATTACCACTACCTCGCCGTCTCTTGTCATATGAACATCAAGCTCTATACCGCCTGAACCAGCTTCTAGAGCTAGCTCAAAAGCTGGCATCGTGTTTTCTGGTGCTTTACTTGAGTATCCCCGATGTGCCATAACGATCATAGTTTCCGCTCCTTTTCTATCTTCGAAATATCAATACTGCCGGAAAAGACTTTGACTGCTGGTCCTGACATGAAAACATGATTGTCAAATCCACCGTGGATGGCAAGAACGCCCCCTGGCAAGGACACTCTAATGGCTCCAGCCGTAAGTTCTTGTGTCAGGCCAAGCTTTGATGAAACAACTGCTGCTGCACATGCGCCAGTTCCACATGCCAATGTAGCTCCTGCTCCCCGCTCCCATACTCGGACCTCAATCTGGTTGGGGCTCAAAACCTGGGTAAACTCAATATTCGCCCCATTAGGCCACTGTTTGGCAGCCTCGAGACGGGGTCCCCAGGTCGTAAAATCCAGAGATGCAAGATCATCAACAAAGACCACTGCATGGGGATTTCCCATAGATACAGGATACGCAGTCCAGGAAACGTCATGGGAGACGATTTCTACTGAGTTACCTTGCGAGAAGGAAAAATCAGGTTCCCCCATGTCGACAACATACCATTCGTCTGCTTGGCGAACTTCTTTGACGCCACTTAAGGTACCGATCTGGATAACTGGACCCTGGGCCAAGCCATGATCGAGTAAATAGTGAGCCATGCAGCGAATGGCGTTTCCGCACATCTCCGCTTCGGTACCGTCAGCATTAAAGATTCGCATGGTATACAGGCCAGCTTGTCTGGTGATAAACACCAATCCATCGGCACCGATGCCAAATTGCCGGTGGCAAAGTGCCTTGGCAAGCATTTCGCCCTTCGACAACAGATTTCCTCCAAAGTCTTCCATGAAAATAAAGTCATTACCGAGCCCATGGTACTTATCAAATTGTGACACGGTCATCCTCTCCTCATCATGCCTCTACAGTAGGCGAACGGCTATCTTGTTTATCGCCGTCAAAAGATCATCCATATCATCCTGCGTCACCAAGTGATTAAGGTGAACTTGTACAGCCCTCTGCAAGAGCTCCAGTGTGAACGGACAGGTACTCGCTGAGTACTCCATCTCCATCTCGGGCCTTAGACTCCAGGGGTAATGATCGCCCCAAGGATCACGTTTGGACATAAGAAACTCCCAGTTCACATAGATATGTTGATCATTTGACACGCCATCATAAACATGGAACGCTTCGATTCCCTCTGCCGTCAGCGCTTCTGCCACATTCTTGGCGCTCTCTCTGCTCGGAACGTAGAAGATTAAACTAAGGCCAAGGTCTTCCTCGCCCCCGAATACTGGCGCTAGCTGTATCTTGGGCTGTTTCCTCAGCTCAGATACGATCTTTTGCTTATTGCTCCTGGTTTGCTCCAAAATCCGCGGCATCTTCTGCAGTTGACCTAGGGATAATGCAGCCTGCAATTCTGTGAGGCGATAATTCTGCCCAGGGAAGGCAGGGACTTTCCTCTCAATAAAGCGAAACTGATATCCCGCGCCATCGTGGTAAAGTACAGCACGTTGCCACAATTCTTCAGAATTTGTGACGAGCATGCCACCTTCACCAGTTGTGATCACCTTCGATTGCTGTAGACTAAAGCAACCTACATCGCCTATTGATCCTAACATACGACCCTTGTAGGTACCCCCGTTGGCCTGGGCAGCATCTTCAATCACCCTAAGGTTATGCTGCTTGGCTATGAACATAATACTGTCCATAGCTGCCGAGATCCCCCTCATATGCACAACGATGACAGCCTTGGTGCGGGGTGTGATTCTCTGTTCAAGGTCCTCTGGGTCAATGGTTAAGCTCTCATCAATCTCACAGAGCACAGGAATGGCCCCCACCATCGTAATTGCAGCGGCAGTGGCTACCCAAGTGTAAGCAGGCAAAATCACCTCATCGCCCGGTCCCACGCCGCAGGCCACCAAAGCACAGATCAAGGCTGACGTTCCGGAGTTTACGGCCAGGGCATAGTTCGTACCTAAGAAGCTCTTGTATTCTGCTTCTAGGGCCGCACACTCTGAAGTCTCAAGGCCTTTCGGCAGGTAACGGAAGATTCGTTTTTTCTCCAGAACATCCAGAACTCGTTCCTTCTCCTCAGTACCTAACTCTTCACTCCCCATGTATTTCGATACCCACGGCTTGGTTCGCACGGGCGTTCCTCCGTAGAGTGCAAGTGTATCCATGGCTTTCATCCCCATTCCATTTTCCATCTTATGTGTTCTGGATCGTTTCAAGAATTCCTGTTATCCTGCACCTGCACCAATAGAAAACCGGGAGAACATCTCCCGGTCATCCTACCTTCGAACTCGATTCCAGACACTTTCATCAAGTGGTCGATCAAAGTTCCTAAATCCAGCTAAGGAAAACCCTTGTTTGGAAGCGAGCTGACGCATCATCTCCAGCTGTTTCAGGTTCAGATCAGCTCCTAAACTCGTATGTTCGTAATCCTTCTCTAAGGCAAGCATAATAGTCTCCGACATACAGGCAAACCCAGTCCCTTGTTCAAATCCGAAATTCCAACCCAGATCGGGGCAATTGGGCATGCTGATCACTCCACCATCGATCACCAAGACATCGGGGCGCCTCGCCAAGACTTCTTCGCTCACATTACTTGGGCGTGACATGTCACACACAACCGCCCCCTGCTTCAAATTCTCTGGTGTAATCAATCGTTCTAGACTACTTGTGGCAACCATAATTACATCGGCTTCAGACAGATACTTCTCTCTGTCAACGGTGATTGCGATAGGTGCCCCCTGGTCCAAAAGTCCCCTTGCGTAGTCTATCCACAAAGAGAGCGAATCATCAGCTGCAGGAAGATCTTGCAGGCGGCAAACATATGCGCCTAAACTCTCTGGAGCAAAAGAATGCCCTGCGTCTCCTAGGCTCTTGAGATGTCTTAGGACTTCAACTACGACCTTTAACATACGGTGTTCGCTCTTTTCGGGTCGCGCCGGATTACCAACTAGGATCAGGCGGTGGACTTCTTCGGCGAGCAGTACAGCCAGAGCTTTGCCAATGGCTCCCCCTGCACCAACAACGAGTCCAGTCGCCACTTGTAGATCTATGTCCAGACGCTTCGCTGCGGCCACAACGGCCTCTACACCAGAGACAACTGTGTAACTATTTCCCGTAGTCAGGGCCACATCACTATAGGGCAAGAGTTGCCGCCCTCCCATGGTCACTACAGAGGTATAGGCTCCTAATCCGACAATCTTAGCTCCTCTGTCAGCCGCTAGTTGGACTGCAGCGGCAATCTCCTCGAGGGATCCCTGGGGATCCGCTAAGAGTTGGTCTGCGGTCCTGGGAACACAAATAAAGTCGCCATAGGCGCTCTGTCCTGTCTCATCGATAATTCGACTAGAGCTAACGACAAACGGCTCCACCATATCATTCCAGCGAGAACTGAGGTCCTCGAGCTGTTCGGCACTAAGGGATGCCAGACTTTCATCAAACTCGCTGTAGTTATTCAAATCAATGGGATGGACCAAAAAGGCAAAGCGACCATCTCCTGGCTGCGGTGTTACAGTAGAGGCCTCTCTTGATTCACTATCTACCTCAGGTAGGTCCGAAGGAGTGTAGCCGATGAGATGCCCAAGAAAGGCTGCGGTGTTCTTGTGGGTGAGCATCGTGGCGGCTTTCTCCACGGCAGAGATTACCCGCTCGATCTGCTCGTCAGTAATTACCAGAGCCGGCTCGATTCGAATGACGCTCGCCCCGTTCAGGGTCGGGGCCACGCGTAGTTTTTCGACATTCAACAAGTAAGACGAGATCATTGGTGTTAAGAGCTCCTGTTCAGCCATAACACCTAGCAGGCTGTGGGGATAGGACTCCTTCGAGTTAACAAACTCAATCCCCAACATCAACCCTCTGCCCCTAATCTTCCTAATGATCGTCGGATGACGGAGAGCCACTTCTTCCAAACCGGCCTTGAGTTTCGCTCCCTTGCGCTCAACCTCCTGAATGAGCATACTCCCTTCGCGGGTGAGTAGCTCCAAGACTGCAAGCCCCACGCGGCAACCCAATGAGTTTCCAGCGAAGGTAGAGGAATGTTTCAAGCCAAAGTCCTCGGTGTAAACGCTCTCCTTACAAAGCATTGCTCCGATGGGAACCAATCCACCGCCAAGGGCTTTGGCGATAACCATGCAATCAGGCGTGACGCCTTCTCGTTCACAGGCGAACATAGCTCCCGTTCGGCCCAGACCCGTTTGAATCTCGTCAAAAATGGTAAGTACGCCGTATCTTTCGCATACTTCCTGAACCTGTTTCAGATATCCTAAGGGAGGCTCAACGATGCCACCCTCGCCTTGAATTGGTTCTACAATAAATGCGGCGGTATCATGAGCGAAATCTTGGAGATATTGTTCTAAAGCATCCGCATCGCCATAAGGTATGTGAGCGAACCCTTGTGTAGGAGCTCCAAATCCCTTCTGATAATGCTCATTACCCGTCGCTGACAAAGCTCCTAGGGTCTTTCCATGAAAGCTGTTGTTTGTCGATAAGATGGTCCCCTTGCCAGTCTTGACCCGGCAAAGTTTTAGGGCGGCTTCCACCGCCTCAGCCCCGCTATTAGCGAAGGTTACATGCTTCAAGCCTGTAGGTGCAACCTCAATCAGCCGAGCAGCAAGCTGCCCTGCCGCCTCGAGCAAAGAAGGTTGGACGAAGCTCGGTTCTTGACCTAGCTCAACATCACGCAAAGCCTGCCATATCTCAGGTGGGTTATAGCCAAAAGGTAGTGCCCCATAGGCAGCAATGCAGTCAAGGTATTCTGTTTGCTCGTCGTCGTATAGATAGACTCCGGTTCCCCTAAGAAACCTTTTGTTCAGGCCAATCTCCGTCAACAATCGTCCTAAATGGGGGTTGACAAACTCTATGTATGGATGCATCTCTAACCTCCCCGAAATATTGCGCACACTTTGTGCACATTGTAATTATAGCAAGTCGAGGCAGGTATTTCAACAGAAAAGACAAAACATAACAGGTAGGATCATCGCAAGGAGGCTCGCCCTTGTCTATCACATATCGAGAACTGAAACAATACGAGTTATCACAAGCTCTCAGAATCCGGATCGAAGTCTTTGTGGAAGAACAAAAGGTCCCTTTAGAAGAGGAGCACGACAGCTGGGATCTGACAGCAAAGCACTTTGGAGTATTTTCTGGAGACACCTTGGTGGGCACCGGACGGCTGGTGAACAATGATAAGACCGGTATAATCGGCCGAGTCGCAATCCTCAAGTCCTTTCGAGGCCTTGGTCTAGGCAGCGGGCTGATTTGTCATATAGTTCAGATCGCCAAGGAGATGCAGATGAAAGAGATTCTCTTGGGAGCTCAGGTTCAGGCTCTGAATTTCTACGAGCGACTAGGATTTCTAGCGGAAGGGCCGCTATTTTTGGATGCTGGAATTCCCCACCGCACCATGCGTTACCAAGGGGAACATGCCGAGGAGATGGAGATATGAAAAAAGGATTGGTGATACTTTGTTTGCTCCTATTACTAGGGGGAACGGCTTCTGCGGAAGTGAGTGTTTTCTTCTTGCCAGAAAGCGGTTTCTTGCGGGTGCAAGGGGAAGTGACGATTCGACCAGCCATTGCTTCCCCCTCATTCATGCTTTTCCCCGGAGTTCAAATTACGGAACTTTGGGCGGATGAGCTACAAGAGTATAATGTACAGCGGGGTATGCACGGCACGATGGTCTCCCTATCCTTACGACAGGTACGACCACAGGTGCTAAGCTTTGCCTATGAGGGTTTCTTGGATCTACAGGGTTCCCAGTACCTCCTGGATCGAAGTACTCTCTGGTTCCCGGAGTTCTCCTTCCCCTTTGAGAACGCACAGATCGACTTGGTTCTACCTGATAGCTGGGAGATCGTAAACTGGCAAAGTCAAGCCCCAATGTATCCGTCACTTGTAATTCGGGACACAACTGCAGCCTTAGCCGAAGATGTCGCACCGGTTATCCCAGTACAGGACGAACTCTCCTCCAGAATCCAGATGCAGCTAGCCAGACTGACCAGTGCTGTGAATCAGAGGCATGTTACAGAGATTGAGGCGTTGCTCAGCCCGTCTCTAAAGGAGACTGGACTAGCAAGGTATCTCGCAAGCATTCCACCATCCTATGGTTCCATCTCCAGTGAACTGCAGGATCCGTTCACTTTCCTTTTAAAAACAGAACGGGGCTATGTTTACGAGGCTTCCGTTGTCTGGCAAGAAAGTCAGGGTCGTCTGGTATTGCAGAGTTTTCAGATGACACCCCAAGGGGCGCAAGTTCCATCCGAGCTTCTGCCCTCTATAGAGTCTTTTGTCAACGACCTACGCCTCCTTGTCCAAGAAGAAAAACGCGACCAACTTCTCTTGTCGATCGCGGAAGATATCGCCCAAGGGCAAGAACAAGTAGTCGAATTCTTCTTGAGTCTCAATGCTACTGAAGACTGGACAGTCACGACTGCAAGTGAGGTCTTAGTTCCATTTATCATAACGCTCTTCGTGCCTCACACAGAGGACACGAAGTTCCTCTTGCACCTTGGTCTAGAACCGGGCACAGAGAACTGGCTAATCCACAGCCTGGAGATTGTCTCTGTCGGATGAGTTCAGCCCTGACGAAAATCGGTACACGATATAGGACATGATGTAGGCCAAGAGCACACGAGGAACCACTAGCAGAAGTATGGGGGCACCAAGGACCCAAAAGAGGATGGTGTCCTCGATTAAGGCATGAGCTATAGCTATAAAGGTGCCCACAACACGGGCTTCTTTGGGCCCTACTTTCCCCGTGCGTACGTGATTAATGATCAAACCCGAACCATATGTTATGCCAAAAACCACGGCCACCACCACAGGAAAGGCCCCTTCTTCACCTAAACCAATAACCTTAAAGGGTCTTGCCATCAGTCGATTTAGCTTTTGCAGAAGACCGTTGCGTTCACCGATCTCCAACACAATCATAAGGGGGATGACAATTAAAGCAACGGTCCAAAGTCCGCGCAGACCCTGGACAAAGCCTTCCCACAGAATATTCATGGCAAGACCACCCCCAGAAGCCAACCAACGGCTAACGAGCAAGCGAGACGGATGATGAAAATGTAGCCTAGAGGACTACCTGCCTTCTGACTAATGGGCAGTTCCACTAGGAGCGAGTGACAAAAACCCAACATAACGGAGCAAATTGTGATCTCCTTAATGGTGAGATTCAAAGCCATGATACTTCCTGCTGCTGCATAGAGATTGACGAAATAACCGCTAAAAAGGACGATGGCTGCTTCCCCTGAAAGCCCAAGATACCCCATATACGGAGCAAAAAGAGCAGTAATACTATCCAAGAGTCCGCTCGCACGAAAAACCGCCACAAGCATTGCGGTAGGCACCACGACCTTGCCTAACTCCCAGGTCGTGTGTAGACCGGTCTTTGTCCCCTTCCAGACCATTTCCCGATTGACTTCCAACATCACTTATGTCTCCTCCCGGTACATTTTCCACAAGTTCAGCATCTCATCTGGCATTGGGACCGTAATAACATGCCTTTGCTCCGTCCTAGGATGAATAAATTCCAGACGCCAAGCATGGAGCGCTTGACCTGCAATTTCGGGCATTGCCTGACTATACAGTGGATCGCCCAACAGTGGATGACCTAGCTCAGCAAAATGAACCCGAATTTGATGTGTGCGACCACTTTCTAAACGGGCTCGCAAGAGGGTTGCTCGAGGGCGAATCGACAAGACCTCATAGACTGTCCTCGCTTCCTTGCCCCCTTCTGTAACAGCCCTTTTCACACCATGATCCATGGACCGACCAATGGCCATGGATAGTACCCCTTGTGAATTGGGGAGTTGACCTTCGACAAGGGCCAGATACTCACGTTTTAGTTGCCGTGTCTTAAGTTGTTTTAGGAGTCTTTGCAGAGTATAGGGTTCTTTGGCTACCATAATAAGGCCAGAAGTATCCTTGTCAATCCTGTGTACAAGCCGCACCTTCGTATCCAGACCGATTTCTCTCCAATAGTGGGCCAACGCATTGGCCAAAGTCCCTTCCTGGTACGCCCCTGTCGGGTGGACTGCCATGCCAGCCTCCTTATTGACAATCAGCAAATAGTCGTCTTCATAGACAATCGTCAAGGGAATGTTCTGCGGTTCCATCGTTGTCTTCTCGTCAAAAAACTCGATTTGGATGCAATCCCCCGCTTTGACACGCCTGGACAGAAAATCCCTGTGACCGTTGAGATAGACTCCCCCGCCACGTTTCATGCGGCGCAACAAACCACGGCTCAAATCCAAGCGTCCATAGACGATATCCTTAATCATCATGCCCTCTTCGTGGGCCTCCACTATAGTCTCAAGCACATAGGGATGATCTAACATCTAAACACTCCTAGCTCCCCTCAACTTCTGCACGCCCAACACAAAACCAAAGAAGACCGTTGCGACCAAGACTACTGTCGCCCCTGGGGGTGCTCCAAAGAAATAGGAGATATACAATCCAAAAAAGGAAGACAATAATCCAAAGGCTGAGGATAGTAAGATGAGAGTCTTAAGGTTCTTTGTGAGTAAGCTTGCGGTTGCGGCGGGAGTGATCAAGAGAGCGACCACGAGAATCACGCCCACTGCTTGAATGGAAATCACGATGGCACAGGCGATCATAATCAAGAGGACACTCTGGACTAAGGCCACTGGAAAACCTGCTGCTTCAGCCCCGACAGGATCAAAAGAGACCAGGACAAAGCGATGAAAGAACGTAGCCAGGACCAGCCCCAGCAGTACCGCCGCAACGGCCAAGGTGTAGACTTCTCTCACCTGAATCGCCATGACAGATCCCAGGAGCAAGCTATTTAGGTCGCCGCCAAAGCCGGGTGTCCCGGATAATAGTGCAATCCCTAGGGCAAAGACGCCAGTGAATAAGATGGCCAGAGCTGTATCGTTCTTGACACTGGAAATCCGAGTCAAGAAGACAACCCCCAAGGCTGTAAAGATGGCAAAAAACAAAGCTCCTACATAGATGCTGATACCTAGAATCAGTGCCAGAGCTATTCCCGTAAAAGCCGTGTGCGAAATGGCATCTCCCATGAAAGCTAGACCCTTCAGAACAACAAATGCTCCAATTGCGGCGGCGACAACAGCCACTAAGCCTGTGCCCACAAAAGCCCTAACCATGAAGGCATACTGAAATGGTTCGAATAAGAGATCAATGTTCATGAAGGGTCACCTCACCAGCAGCACCGATTTTCGGAAAGTGCCGTGCAAATAAACGTACCATATTCTCCTCCGTCAGCACCTCATGCGGCTTACCAGAGGCCCGGACAGAACCATCAAGGGCAAGGACATGGTCAAAGCACTCCGTGAGACAGTTCAAATCATGGGTAGCCGCCACAATCGTCTTACCCTGGTCACGCAAAATCCGAAACAAATCGGCCAACTCATGTTGGGCCTTAGCATCCAAACCGGTGGAAGGCTCATCAAGGAGAATAAGGTCTGCCTCTTGGACTAGAGCCCTGGCTAAGAATACCCTCTGCCTCTGCCCCCCACTCAGGGAACCAACTTGGGTGTGCCTGTACTTCTCAAGGCCGAAAAAACGCAGGGAGTCATCGCTTAGGGCGTAGTCTGCCTTGGTATACCGATCCCACAATCCTTGTCTGACCAAACGTCCTTGTAGCACTACTTCCAAGACCGTAATGGGGAAATCCCAATCTACCTCTTCCTGCTGGGGCAGGTAAGCAACTCTCTTTCTGCCGATTTTCGGACTGTGACCGAGAAGCTCCATGGTTTTGTACTTAAAGGGAGATAGCAAACCAACGGCCGTCTTGAGTAGGGTGGACTTTCCTCCACCATTAGGGCCGATAATTGCCGCTAAAGTGCCCTTCCTGACTTGCCAGGACACATCATTCAGAACCACATTATCTGGATATCCAGCGGTTAGGTTTTCGATCTTCAAAGCGAGCTCAGTCGCGTGGCCATGAGACATTATTCTAACGCCTCCAGTAGAGTGTACGT